>JAJXXS010000180.1 GCA_021780975.1 Pseudomonadota bacterium | reverse complement strand
CGCCACGAAGGTGTGTTACCAAGATTTCAGGGGGGTTTACCAAGATTTCGTGGGATCGACAACAAACAAAAGGCGCCTGGAGCGGATATTTCTATGATTTAACATAATATAAATTTAAGCTATCGGTGCTGAGCCGTACCAGTGCCCATAAGGTCAGTTTATCGACTTGTGGGGTGGCAATGATAAAAATTGCGGTAATTGGGACCAAAGGGGGGATAGGCAAGACTACCTTGTCGCTCAACATCGGCTGTCTTCTCGCCGATATGGGGCTCAATGTCCTCCTCGTCGACACCGACGAAAAGCCTTCGCTATCGAAGGCATTGCCTATCAAGCAGCAAGCGCCCTACGCGCTTTCCCACGCCCTGGTGCAAGGGGCCGTAACCTCCGATTGCATCTCGGAAATCAGCCTGGATGGGGCGCCAGGCGCCATCGACATCGTATGTTCTGATTCGCCCGAGACCGGGCTGGTCAACTGGCTGACCGCCCGCACAGGCCGGGTGGTGCGGCTTAAGACGGCACTGCAATGTCCCGACGTGCGGGACAATTACGACATCGTCATCATCGACACCCACGGCGGCGACGGCGTGGTGCAGGATGCTGCCTGCATCGCGGCCGACCTCATCCTGACCCCGGTCAAGCCGGATGTCCTGTCGGCCGCCGAGTTCGTCGAAGGCACCCTGGCCATGATCCTGGAGCTGGAAGAGGCCAATCATCCAGTGGGGGCGGTCAAGGGGGTCATCAACTGCCTGCGCCGCTCAAACAATTCGCGCGACATCGCCGATGTCGTACGACAAAACTTCATCAAGTCTGGGGGGCGCGTTTCCATTTTGGATACCACCATCCCGGATCTGGACATCTATCAGGCCACGCTGACCGAGAAACGCCCGGTCCACCGGCCACCCGACCCAAAAATCCGCAAGACCCCGGTCTCCCGGCGCGAGATCGAATCCACCCTGAAGGCATCGCAGACGATGCACGCCTTGGTTTGGGAGCTGATCCCGAGCCTTAAAGGGGTCTATGCCGGCGGAGCCCAGGACGATGTGCCGCCGGAATCGGGGGACGGCGCTGGGCCTGAACCGCAAGAGGATGGGGGGCAGCCATGAGTGCAAAGGATAAGTTCGTTCTCCCGAAAGGGGTGAAGCCCGGCGACGTAATCGATAACGATCCCACCTTGCGCTCACTGCGGGATCGCCTGAAGGCGGACGCGGAGAACCTGCAGCGGCAAAAGCACCAGCCCAAGGAGGAGCGGGCGCAACTCATCAACGACCGTCTGCACGTCCCCCGGCCCAAGGGCAGCGGGGAACTGATCCCGGACAAGGACTACGAGGGCTCGCTCATCCCGGTCTACGTCATGCAGGTCAAGCCGTACGACCGCAATCCGCGCCGGGAGAAGAATCCCAAGTTCGGTGAGATCAAGGAGTCCATCCGCACCATGGGCCTGCAATCGGTGTTCGGCGTGACGCGCCGTCCGGGTGAAGAGGCCTACATGGTGGCGGGTGGGGGCAATACCCGGCTGCAGGCCCTGCAGGAACTCTACCAGGAAGGCGACAGCCGGTTCGAGATGATCACCTGTCGCTTCGTGCCCTGGAAGAGCGAGGCGGCGGCGCTGGCCTGGCACGTGGGCGAGAACGAGCAGCGGGCCGACATCTCGTTTTGGGATAAGGCCAATGCGCTGATGTCCCTCAAGGAGGTCTTGGAAACCCAGAAGGGGCACGAGATCACGGTTCGGCAACTGGAGGCCGAGTGCCGTGCGCTGGGGCTCAGGATGTCGACCGCCAATATTACGGTTTACCGCTACGCGGTGGAACGTCTGGGCGCGCTCAACTATCGTCTCACGAACCTCGCAACGAAGCGCCTGCAACCGCATTACAACGCGCTGCGACGGCTGGCTGCCCGGTTTGGGATTGGCGAGGCGGCCTTTGCGGCCGAGATCATCCAGCCCGCCACGGCCCGCTATGCGGAGGATCTGGACGCCGTGCGCCTGGCCGAAGACGATGCGGCGGACGATGCTGGGGTGGAAGACACGTCCGCGTCCGCCACGATGGATGCTCAGCGGCTCATGCGCGAGTGGGAAGTCTCCCTGGAATCTCGGCTGAATGCCGGGATTCCCGTACCCCAGCTGCTGGTCGCACTGGAGCGCATGCCGGATGCCACGCGGGAGCAGCTGATCAAGCCGGCCAAGGCAGCCCCGCGGCGGCCGGACGAGCCCGCGACAACGCCCGGCGAGCCGGCCGGTATGACAACGATTACCCAGTCGCAGCCGAGGACGGCCCGCGAAACCGCCTCCGTCTCGTCGCCACCGGTCGACGACCTCATCCCGGAAGCGGACGCCCCAGGCACCCCGTGGCCGCAGGCCATCGATACGTTCGCCAGGCTTGCTGGCGTGGCGGAGCATCTGCGGCCCTGTGCGGGGCTGCCGCTGGGCTATTACGTCGAAGTGCCGCAAGGCGGCCTGCCCAACTGGCTGTGCCAAATGGCGTGGCTGCTTCTGGCGCGGTCCTCCGGACAGATGCGCCTGTCGGGAGCCCGGCAGTTGCCCGAGGGATCCCGCTTCCGCCGGGCGATCCTCATGGAGGCTGGGCTGGACGACACGGCATTCTCATGTCTCATCGAGGACGATTTGCTCGCAACCTCATTGGGGTTCCGTGCCCACGGGGAGGACGACGAGGCGGACGTGGCCGTCAGCCTCGTCGACGTCGTGGGACTTTTGAGCGATCCACGGCTGCGGGCGGCGACGCTTGCCTTGATAGACGCCGGCCAGGCGCCGGGGCACGACAACAATCCTGACTGAAAGGCACGTGATGATTCTCCTGGACGACGAAGACCAACAACTCATCCGCCTCCTCCTGTTGAAACTGGTGGCCATGATCGAGCGCGGCAAATTCGCCGAGCTGCTTGAGGCGGGTTTCCTGGATCAGGAATTCCTCAACCGGATTCGTGACCTCAAGGCGCGAGACATCTGCCGTGTCAGCATGCACAAGGGCTTGCGCATAGGAGTTTATGTCGACGTGCCCTCCCTTGTGCATGCGGTTGGAGCGCTGGCCCGGGGGCAGGACGACGACGGTACCCTGGATTACTACATTTTCCATGGCGCGACGATTGCGATGCTGCAGGATTTGTTCCGTCTGAGCCGGGATGACGCCATTTCGAGGCGCCGCTATCTGTTGGGCGCCAAGGCGGCCGAGGAATTGGAGCGCGGCGGTCGCGCCAAGCTGCCGCGCGGCGCCGTGCGCGCCGAGATCGAGCGCGCCTGGCTAGGCTTGCAATGCTCATCCATCCCTCTCACGACATGCTACCGCAAGCTGCACGAGCAGTTTGCGGGCCTGAGTCTGGCGACCATTTACGGCGCGGTCGCCGCCATCAGCCGTAAGGGGAAGACATGATCAACGATCCAACCGACCCGCTCTTCATTGCGCCGCGATCAGCGCAAAGCCCATCCAAGCGCCCACGTCCCCAAGGGGGGGCGCACGCCGCGGCCAACGGATCGGGACCGTCCGTCCAGGACGACAACCGCATCACTCTGGAGCAGGCGTTGATGTTCGATGCGTTCGAGGAACCTCTCGTTTTGCACCGCGCCTATGTGGACGTCGGCGGCAGCATCATGGCGGGCCTGTGGCTCTCTTATGCCGAGCAGCTTGAACGGCAGCGCCTGGAGGAGGATCCACACGCGGACGGCTGGTTCGCCCTCTCGCGCGAGGAGTGGTACAGGGCCACGGGCCTGACCGTGCCGGAGCAGGCGACCGCCCGGAGGCGGCTGCGGGCCCTGGGAGTCATCGAGGAGCGGCGGCGGGGGATGCCCGCGGCGCTTGAGCATCGCATCGACCATGAGAAGCTATCGCTCCTGCTCAAGGAGCGCACCCGCTTGATCTGGGGCGCTCGGCTGGTGGAGGAAGACCGGCTGTGACGGAAGGGGGCGCGATGTCCTACCGGGAAGAGGTCCTGGCCGTGGCCGGCGATCTCACCGGGGATTACGTGCCCTATTACCCCCGCTTGGCGAAGCTCGTGGGGGGCGTCAAGGCCGCCGTGATGCTCAGCCGCGCGGTGTCCTGGACGCGCCAGGTGACGCACAGCGGGGATTCACGCCACAAGGACGGCTGGTTCTGGAAGTCGATCGCCGAATGGCGTGAGGAGACCGGACTGTCGCGGCGCGAGCAGGACACCGGGCGCGCGACACTCAAGGACATGGGGCTGATTGAGGAGCGGCTTCGTGGTCTGCCGGCGCAGTTGCACTATCGGGTCGATCTGGACCGTCTGGGCACGCTCCTGGGGCAGCAGATCGGGCGCCCCTACCACGCCTGGCGCTGGGAGGATCGGCGCTTCCTGGACGAGTTCCTGGGGCGCCACCGGGTGGTGTACCGGCGGCTCGCGCTCGCCTGCGAAAGCCTGACGGCCGCGATCCACCTGTCCTCGCTCGTGTCCTATGCCCGTAGCCGCCTGATCGAGAGCACAACGTGGAACCAGTGGATCACCCTGGATCACAGGACGACGGGGGGCATGGGAATCAGCCCCCGGGGGCTCGCCCGGGCGCGGCGCCGCCTGGTCGAGTTGGGCGTGATCGAGGAGCGGCGGGAGCGCAAGCTCAACCCCCGGGTGCAGACCCGTCTGCTCCCAGGCCCCCTGATGGCCCTGGTCCAAGCGCATCATCCGCTGTCCTGGGCCAGCAAATCCACCTGTTGCGATGAATCAGCATCTCCTGATGTACGCATAGACGATGTCTTGAATGACCAAAAGCGCCAAACTGGAATTACCAAAAGCGCCAAACTGGAATTACCAAAAGCGCCAAACTGCTTTGACCAAAAGCGCCAAACTGGCATGGCGCTTTTGGCAACTCCGCAAATTGCCTTGGAAGCCGCGCCAGCACTGGCTTTGAGCGCGCCCCTCGCGTGCGCGCGTCAAGACTTCAAAAATATTAAACCCCTACTACCCCCCCAGCCCCCCCGTGAATCCCAGGCGGCGGCGTGTGGTGGTAGGTCTGAAGAGATTGGGCAACCCCGAACACCCGATGAGACTCAAGCGCCGCCGGGTCTGCAGGAGGGGGGGTTGATCTTCCCTGGGCAGATGCTTCAGGCCGAGCAGGGCATGGCGCTGCGCCTGCTGCAACCGGTTCCGGACGATCAGCGCCAGTTGGTGCTGGACGAATTGGCCGGGCAACTCACAGCCAAAGGGTCGGAGGGAGTGCGCAATCCCCTGGGCTATCTCGCGCGGTTGGCGCAGCGGGCTGCCGTCGGGCAGTTCGTCCCGACGTTGGCGCTGACGGTGGCCAAGCGCCGGGAGGCGCTGCGCGAGGAGGCCGAGCGGCGCCGGACGGAGAACCAGGCGCGCCGTGAGGCGCGGATGGATCGGCAGGCCAGCCGCGCGAAGCTGGCGGAAGTGATGGCCGCGGCAGGGCTGCGGTGACGAAGATGGAGACGACGGGAGCAGGGCATGGCGAATGATCGGAGCAAAGTGCGCAAATTTCTGGGGGAACTCATAAAAAAAACTGATCTCACGCCGCCTCCGGCGGAGGAGATCTTTCCCACCGGGGTCACGGTGGTGGAGGGCCGGGCGATGCTGGCCTCCTGGGCGTTGGCGCAGCGGATGAAGGTAGCGCAGGAAACGATCTCGCGCGCGATCCGGCGCATCGTGGTGTCGGAGGGCTATCACCGGGCGCACTTCAAGCCCGTGAGGGATCCGCAGGGCCAGCCGGGGTGGTGGCTGAGCTTCGAGGGGTTTGCCTTGCTGTCGGCCGAGCGCTTTGGCGTGCGACCCATCCCGGAATCGCTGCGCGAAGCTTACCTCACGACCCTGCGCCAGACGGAGCATCGCCTGCAGGCGCGGGCGTTGGAGGCCGCGAATGAGGCAGGCCGGCAGGCGGCCGCCGTCGAGGCGCCCCGGGTGGCGGCGCAGCTGCCGGACGGGGCGGCGAGCGGGGGCCTGATGCCCGTGCCGTTCCAGGGCACTACGCTCTTCGTCATCGACCACCAGGGCGAACCCTACGCCCCCATGCGCCCCATCGTGGAGGGCATGGGACTGGATTGGGCTGCGCAATTTACAAAACTTAAGTCTGAGCGGTTTGGTTCAACCGTGGTGGAAATCGCAACGGTTGCCCAGGACGGTAAGCAGCGCGAGATGACCTGCATGCCGGTGCGCAAGCTGGCCGGCTGGCTGATGGGAATCTCGCCAAACAAGGTCAAGCCCGAGCTTCGGGAGAAGATCCTCGCCTACCAGCACGAGTGCGACGACGTGCTCTGGCGGCACTGGACGGGGACTCACGCCGCCCAAGCCCAGCCCCAGGCGGCGCCATCCAGCCCGTCCCTGGTGCGCCGCGCCGGGCCTTACGTGCTGGATTCGGCCTTCTTCCGCACCCTGCACCTGGCGCTGGGCCGGCGCGCCGTCAAGACCGAGATCATCTTCCGGCTCCTGGGCGCGGGTGCCCTGGATCGGCCGGTTTCCATGACCATCCGGGCGCTCGGCGGCGAGGGCGAGCCCAACGCCATCTCCTCCGCCGGGGTGCATCGCGCCCTGACGCAGCTGGTGGATCAAGGGTTGGTCGAACGCGAGCCAGAAACGCACGGGCTCAAGGTCGTCAGCGCCGCCCTGGCCCAATTGCTAGGCATGGAAACCAGAGAAGGTTTGCTTCCCAATATGAATATTGGATTAAAGAAATTGCATTGAGGTCTGTTCGAAGTTCGAACACGCCAACCAGAATTTATTTAAGTTTTATTTCATTGGAGCAATCGATGGCGAAAGCCGCACCCAAGAAGGCCAAGAGCGAAGCCGTTCAACCCCCGCCTCCCCCGGCAGGCAAGACGTTTCTTACCACGGTGAACTCCCCCTTCCCCGACGGCTACGACATGGACGCCGAGCGGGCCTACGTGGCCGATCTCCTCGAAGCGGAAAACCCCGACGAGATGGATCCCCGCTGGCCCAGGATGGTGGAGTACGAGGAACGGGTACAACGGCTCAAGGAAATGGAGGAAGAATACCGCCTCCGCCACGGCGCCGATAAAGTGGTGCCCTACGTCGAGGCAACCGCGATGCGGGATATCGGTGCCCTGGTGGACGAAGAGCAGGATGCCATGCTCATCCATACCAAGGAGGCCTTCCGGCTCTTCATGGGTCGCGCCACCGACCCCGCGCGGCGCTTCATGACCATCATCGGCGCCAAGCGGGTGGGCGCGTGTCTGCGCGCCATCTGGTATCTCTCCGGCAAGGACAATCCTTACGCCGACTGGGCCCTGGTGGACCTGGGAGACCAACTGGATCAGTTGAAGAAATTCCTGGGCCAGGAACTCAACCGTTACGAGGCCCTTTTGGCACAGGCGAAGCGGCGCGGGCTGATTTTTTCGGTCTTGATGTCCAAACAGCCCAAGCAGGTCGAAATCGGCTTCAAAAGCCCCTATGGCTACGGCATCGCCGAACTGGTGGTCTCCTACGATTACCTCGCTCGGGTCATCAAGACCTTGGTGCGCAAGGATCTCATGAGCGATGACCAGGGACGCATCGAAATGCGCGCCGTCACCCGCCGGGTGCTGGCGCTCTTCATGCAGATGGTGCGCTTCGAGCGCTATTTGATGCGTCCGGAGTTGCGCGATCTGTCCAGGCGCGATTTCGTGCCTGGCGCAGACGAGATGGCCGGCAAGCGAGTGCTCGCGGTACGTGAACTCTTCGGCGAAGTGCCCAAGGAGGTCTTCACCGGCGTCATCAAGCCACGTCACAGCCGGCGGCGGGTCTACCTCAGCGAAGCCGAGTTGCGCCTGCTGGAGGACGTGGCCCTGGCCCAGCAGGCAGGCGACGGTCAGGAAACTGCGCCAGCCGAGGCGACCGATGAGGGATTGATCTGATGGTTCGTCAGACGACGATTCCTGTGATCTGGGATAAATCCGTGAGCCACAACGAGCTTGTCAATTGGTTTTCTGCCCTAAAGGGTTCTTTTAAGGGTAAGGGGGCGCAGTGGCTGCGCCAAATCGATGCCGAGCTGGAGGAAATCCACGGTCAGATGCAACGACTGCGCGCCACCACCCTGAACGTCGAAGACCACCGCATCTATCTCGAGCTGCACAAGCGAGGCACTCAGACCAAGGTGCCAGGCCTGGCCCTGCGCTGGCGTTCGATCAACGCGGGCCGTCACGCCCACGTGCTTTGGAAGGATGTCATGCCCATCATCGAGCGCATGCCCCCCGTCACGCGCGACTGGTATGGCCAGCTGCACCTCCAGGCGGACTGGCTCAACGCCCGGGAACACGCGCTGGCCTACGAGAGGCGCACGGCCACGACGTATCTGGCCAGCCTCAATCGTCATGAGGAGGGCCTTCAATGAGACGTGGGCGGCAATCCGGTGGTGGGCAATTCCTGGAACAGGTACACCATGGCGGCCCAGCGCGCGCGGTCGGGATCCGGCCAGTCCTTCAGGTCCGTGATCGTCAACATGTGCTGCTGGGGCGGCAGGTGCGCCAGCGCGTTGCTTGCCTTGAATATCCGCCGCGCCAGGCACAACACCACCTTCGCATCGACCTGGCGCAAATCGTATTCGCGCACCTCGGCGATCAGCGGCAGCAGATTGTCCACCCGCTGATGGTCTTCCGAGGTGAACGGCCACTTCTGGAACAGCACGTCGTTCCGGTCGTAGTCCTCGAGCGCCAGGAGCGGGATCAGGATGTCGTTGAGATAGGCATACAGCGCCTCGGAGACTTCTCCGCAGGTGACATCGATGCTCATCGAAGGGCCTCAAACAATTTAAGCAATTTGTGTGCCTATCAAACTATTACTTACGATAGATGCGAAATTATAGGGCCATCGCCGGGCGGGGCGCATGGATTTTGTGATGTAGGGCTTAACGCCTGTTGCAAAGGAGTGCAGTCATGCCAAACGTGTACCAAGGTACCGGCAACCTCGGGGACAACCCCACGCTCAAAACCGTCTCCGTCAAGGGAGAGGATCGCAAAGTCGCATCGTTCCGAGTCTACTTCGATGAATATAAACCAGACCACGACACCGGAGAGATTAAACAATCCGGCGGTTTCTGGATGACCGTCGATGCCTGGGGCAGGCAGGCGGACCAGGCCGCGGAGCACCTGCGCAAGGGTTGCCGGGTCAACGTCATCGGCCGCATCGTCGAGGATGAGTGGGAGGACAAGGAGTCCGGTGCCGAGCGCACGGCCCACCGCCTGGTGGCCGACGGCATCTTCCTGTCGCTCTCACGCATCGAATCGGTCAAGTTTCGCCCGCCCAAGGGCGAGGCGCGCGACGAGTAGGGAGCCCGCCATGGACGCAATCCAGCCAAGTTCCACGGAACTCGCGGCCATGCGCGGCATCGCCTGGACGACCGCCTGCGAGGCGGCCGGACACGGCGAGGGCAGCGCCACGTTCCACGGCTTCAAGGTGCTCGCCCGAAGGCGCGAGCGGACCGTGAGGCCCAGACTCCGTCGCGCGGAAGTGGAGGTGTGGATTGCCTATGACGGCGAAATCATCGAACACGAGATCACAGAGATGGAGGTAAACCCATGACCACCCACCAGCTCACACGACGCTTGAGTTCAGCCCAGAACGCAGTGCTCGACTATCTGGCCACCGGCAAAGGCCTCACGCAAGTCGGGGGCGGCTTTCAGGACGCGCAGGGGCGTCGCATTTATTCCACGACCCTCGCGGTGCTCGCGGCATTCGAATTGCTGGAACCCTACGAAACCTCAGACCATCGGGTCGATTACCGCCTCACGAAGGCAGGGCGTGCATACGTGCATGCGCGTTATGACGTACAGGACGGGGATGGCGGTGACGACGCCACAGCGTCCAGTCTTGCGCCAACGCCCTCCAATTCACCGCCACGGGATACCGAGTTCCTCATCAGGGAGGAGGCCTGGCGCATCGCCCAGGAGCGCGGCGATGGCGATGCCCTGGGGCATTGGCTGGAAGCCGAGCAGCGGGTGATGCAGTCCTCGCCCGCGCGAGCGATGGGCATGCGGGAACACGCGGACGCACAGGCGTCGGGATGACCTCCCCTGCGCCTAACCATGTGCAAGCCGGGTACGTGAGCGTCCTGCTGTATGTGCCTTCTGCGCTCAAGCTGGCGCTCGCCGGGGCGAGCCGGCAATTCGGCCGCATCCAACGCGATCTCTATCATCAGGCGATCGAGGATTTCATCGCCTGGCATGAAGCGTCTCGGCGCGGCCCGACGCCGAATTACAGACCGCTTTACCGGGCCGGCGACGCAATACCGCTGCGCATGTGGATCAAAAAAGGGCTTCTCGATGAAGTCGTACGCTTCGCGCGGATTGCCCATATCCAGCGACGCGAGTTCATCTACACAGCGCTGGTGCGCCGATTCGGATCGGAGGCATGAGCATGATTGCATGCACCCATGTTTGTAGGACGGCATGATGGCCCGGGAGAGTGTGATGAGGCGGGGCGGTGAACGGGAATACGCGGTGTCGTCCCTGAACCCAGGGCGACGTCCACCGTCCGGACGGTGGAGGGCACTTCAAACGACCGGTGTTGAAGTTCACCGGGGGACGCAAGACCGCTCATTTCGGCTTGCGACCAAGGGCGCTGACAGTGCGACACCCAACGAACCGATCCCCTGCAGCTCGGGTCGGATCGTACCTTTGGGTATACACCGCCCCACCTCATCACACTCCCGACAATGTAACGGACCGTGCGTAAAGGTGCGGCGTGCATGGGTAGCCCAATATCGATCCAATTTGATACGAAAGCATGGAGGTCGTGAATCATGTGTACACAAAGAAATCTTTCCACACTCATTGAAGACGCCGAGAGAGAAGCAGCAAGACGATGCGGGCAGTCAGACGTTTTGTATGAAACCCGCGTGCAGGCTGCTTACGCGGCTATCCTCGCCAAGGCACCAGAGGCTGATCGCGGCGAAACGGAAGCGGCGCTCAGGAAACGCGGCTTCGATCCGGACTTCGTTCCCTACGAAGCCGGACCTGGTGAGTGCAGCCTCACTGGCATCGACGTGAACTGCTGCCCCTGTGGGCGTCACCCCTGACCCGGTGCCCGCAACCGAATACGGATGTCCAAAAATTGGAGAATGAAATGAAGACCGTGCAAATCATCAACCAGCAAATCGCGAGAGGTGAGCCGCGATGACCACAGCGACTTTGATCATGGACAGGTGGATATCGGAACCAGACGGTCATCGCCATGCAATGCATTGGTTCGACACGCGGTTTGATTGGTGCAAAGGCGAACGGGAGAGGGCCGTCAATGCAGTCTATGGCGTTGAAAGCAATGCCAGGAGGCCTGAAGAAGTCAAGAGCCTGCTCGACGAATCCATGCAAGTGGTGAAGTACCAAAGCGCGCTCGCGCTATTCCTGCGGAACAGCTTGATCGAGCGGGCGAAGAGCCTTGGCAGTCAGTGGCGTGAAGCAGTTAAATTTGCGGATCTCCGAGCCGATGCAACAGCAAAGATTCTCGAAGAGATGTTGGAGCTTCAGGGAATCTTCCTTGAGGTCTATGCAAACGCTCATCTCAACAAGAACGGGCACTGATTTGAACATGAATACATGTACGCATGCTGGCATGCATCCATGGTTGCATTTAACCATGCCCTCATTGCCCTTGCGCAGGCCTCTGGTCGCCGTGGCATTGGCCATCGCCTTGGCCTCGCCGGCCACTGCCGCCCCGGCGCCCGCCTGGACGCCCTTCTCGCCCACCGATACCCCCCAGGTGGACAAGGACGCCGTCAAGCAGATGGTCGACACCGGCCGCGTCATCCTGGCCGAGATCGATGAGATCAGCCCCAAGAACTCCGTCGTATTTCTGCGAACCACTGATGGCCATGCCTGGCGCTACGGCATCAACACTCTGCATGTCGCCAAGTTCATGGAGTATCTGATCGACAAAAAGGTACAGGCCATCAAGGTTCAACCCACGCCCAGTTTCGAGGCGCAGGCCAGGATGCTGCACGATGGCGTGTTCGCCTTTTTGGCCGACGTCGTGCCCCTGGGCGCCATCCTCGGCCAGCTTCTCATGATCATCGCCTTCGTCTTTGTCCTGGTCTGGGTGCAGATGAAAGCCACGAAGCTCATCACGGGCAAACGCATCCGGGCCATCAAACCCAAGGATATCCCAGTGTCCTTTGAGCACATCGCCGGCATCGACGAGGCCGTACGAGACGTGCGTGAGGCCGTCGCCTTTCTGGCCCGCCCGAACGATTTCTCGCGCCTGGGCGCAAAACTGCCCAAAGGCATCCTCCTGGTCGGCCCCCCGGGCGGCGGCAAGACCATGCTTGCCAAGGCCTTCGCCAAGGCCTGCGATGCGCCCTTCTACGCCGTCTCCGGCTCCGAGTTCGTGGAAATGTTCGTCGGCATGGGCGCGTCGCGCGTGCGGTCGCTCTTCAAGAAGGCGCGCCGCTCACGCAAGGCCGTCATCTTCATCGACGAGATCGATGCCCTGGCCAAGAAGCGCGGCGGCATGAGTTCGCACTCCGAATCGGAGCAGACCTTAAACGAGCTGCTCGTGCAGATGGACGGCATCGACAATGGCAAGAGCCACATCATCGTCATCGCCGCCACCAACCGCATGGACGCCATGGACGACGCCGTGCTGCGGCCCGGCCGTTTCGATCGCATCATCCAGGTCAGCGCCCCAAGCCTCAAGGGTCGCGAGGACATCCTGCGGGTCTACCTCAAGGAGCACCTGGGCAACCCGGATATCGACGCCGCGCAGCTCGCCCGCATCTGCGTGGGATTCTCCGGCGCTCAGCTCTCCAGCCTCGTCAACGAGGCGCTCATTCGCGCCGCGCGCGAGGGCAAGGACCGGCTCTCCCAGGCCGATCTGCTGGCCGCACGCGATAAATTGCTCATGGGCGATCCGCGCCAGGATTTGGACCTGCTCGAATCCGAGCGGCGCACCACCGCCATCCACGAATCGGGGCATGCCGTGGTCGCTCTCACGGTGTCCGGGGATCCCGTGGAAAAAGTCACGATCGAGCCGCGCAGCCAGGCCCTGGGCCTGATGCTGCAGGTGCCGGAGCGCGACGCGGTATCTCTCAAGGAATCCGAAATCCGCGCACGCCTGCAGGTGCTTTTGGGCGGACGGGCCGCGGAGGAGGTATTTTTTGGGGACGTTACCACCGGCGCCTCCAACGACATGGAGCGCGCCTACCAGATTGCTCTCTCCATGGTCGCTCAATGGGGCATGGGCGAATCCCTGGGCCGCAGTGGTGTGGCCGACCTCAATCAGGTCAGCGGCGGCACCCGGGAGCGCATCGAGCGCGAGGCGGTCGTCATCGTCAACCGGGCCTATGACCACGCCAGGGAGATCGTCCTGGCCAGCAAGGATGCCATCTCCCGCATGGCCGACAAGCTCATGGAACAAGTCACCCTGGACAAGCAGGAAGTCCTCCAACTGATGGAGCAGAAGGCATGACGTCCGTCGTTTCGACCCTTACCCCCCTGGAGCAGCGGGGCGGTCTGCTGGAGCAATCCCTGGCGGCACCGCCGCATTGGGCGAATGAAAAACTGCTGCCCTGGAATGAGCGGCTTTTCCAGAGTGTGACACCCTTCATCACCGACAAATACTGGAGCAGTGGCCATTCCATCAACGTCTTCACGGTGGTGGGCACCCAGCACCCGGACTACGTCGGACTCAGCTGGCTGGAATTCCTGCAACAGGGCAAGCGCATGCGCGAGAACCTCGCCCTGCATCAGAAGAACCGCCCCTATTACCTTGCCACCGCCGGCAAGCTGCCGCCCATGTACTACGTCTCCCTGGACGGAATGAAATGGTACGTTGCCGGCGACGGCAATCATCGCACCTGCATCGCCCGGTTCGATTTCCATCGCACCGGGCTTTGCATGCTGCACGGGGTGAGCCTGGAGGATTATCGCGTGGACTGGACGCTCTATCGCGCCTGGCCGATTCTCAAAAACCGCTTGCCACGCGATGAGGAACTGATCCCGGTACGCGAGCGCGCCTCGCGCGACGATACCGGCGGCTGGATGCACGAACGCTACGCCGTGCGGCTGTTGCACAAGTCCCGCAAAGGCGAGCGCCTGCTGGACCGCATCGCCGTGGAGGCGATGCTGCAAAAGCGGGGTGGATGGTTTGGCTTTTTGTCGGGGAGGGCCGCGCGATGAGCCCAGTGACTACCACGCAATTGAGGCAGGAGAGCCGGCAGGCTACCGGGATCGGGATGTCTGCCGGGGCCTTTGATCGAATTCTGTTACCCGAACATGAGGATGTCGTCACAGGTGGGCTCCCTGGCCGGTCAGGGGCGGACAGGATATGGAACGCCATACCGGCGCCTGCGTTTGCAACCGCAGGAGGCACCCCAGTTTCCGGTCTGGGGCAACCGGTGGACTGCCATGCACGGCAGTTAAGGGCGCTGCCAGCACGTCCGCTCAAGGGAGGGGCGGGCAGCGCGACCCTCCCTGAACCACAGCGTGGCCAGGGAGCCCACCTGTGACGATTGTGAGGAGCATAATGCACGAACGTGCAGCCTGGCAAAGATTTCCGTCGGATAAGCACGGCGCCAGGTTGAGAGAAGAGCGCGAACGCCTGGGAATGACCCAGCCACAGATGGCCCAAGCGGCAGGCGTCAGTCTGCGCGGGTATTGCTACTACGAGCAAGGCGAGCGCCAGATGAAGGCGTGCTTCCTCTCCTCGCTTGCATATATGGGCGTGGACGTGATCTATGTCCTGACGGGGATGCGCAACCGTGCAAGGCAAACAGGAAATCATCAGCGCAATCAGCGCAGGCTATGAGGATTTAGACAGCGATGAAACAATCCAAAGCCGCGACGGCGGGGGAGCTTCGCCAGATCAAGCAGCAAGGCGCGTCGGACAGTGGATTTTATTCCCACGCCGCCTTTGGGGCGCAGCTGCCCGCCATGGTTGGACTTTATTTCTACAAGAAGGAACCTGGAGGAATCTTTATGGATACTTTGGAAAAGACACGCAAGCAAATCGAGGATAGCACTGACGCCATCGCCGCGTCTGGAAGGAAGCTGGTGGAGGTGGCCAAGGACGCCAACAAGCAAATGGCCGAGGTGGCCGGCAAATTCCGTGAAGGTTCGGATCATCTGGCGCACGCCATCAACAAGATGATGGCGCTCGCCGACCGGCATGATTTTGCTGAAAGGGTGAATCTCACCAAGACCCTGGTGGAATCGCTGGAGCGCCTGGCGGCGTTAGAAAAGCAAGGAACGCTCGATAAGGTGCTCGCCGCCCTGGACACGATCCAGGTGAGGCGGGCTTGACGTGTCTCAACATCACTACGCCTGCATGTGGCAGGCCCGGCCCATCACCATCATGCTGGGCTGGAATAGGGCGGCGCACGGCTTTTTTATGGACGTCGAATATGACGACCAGGACGACGGCATCGATGAGGGTTCCGTGCTTTACGACAACCTCCACGATCCGGCCTTGACGGCAACCAGGGGTTTGTCCGGTGACGTTGGTTACTTCCTCGGAATACTGGCTCATCTTGGGTTATCCCTGCCGCGCCGGATGGTCGATGCGGTGCTGGCTGACGCCGATCGCAACGCGGGCAATGGGGAATCCTGGTATGACCATAAGGGGAATGTCGTGGCGAGCGTGCCTGACGCGCAGGAGGTGCATCCATGATCGAGAAGAACTGGCACGGGGTGGCGCCTGATCCGGCCTGGGTCGAGCACGAGATCGAGCGTCTGGAACGCGCCGTGGATGAATTCGCTGACGCCATGAAGGCGAAGCTCGCGGAAAAGGCGCGGGGGGGCTGGACGGGTTGGGACAATCCGCAGGCCAAGGACAATATCTACACTGCCATGCTGGCCCAAGGGGCGGCAATCAAGTACGCGAAAGACCAGGAAATTGACATCGCTAATCTTGCGATGATGCTGTGGAGGCTTAATCGATGAAAGGGAATGACCTGGCTGTGTGCATTGGATGCGGCTGCGATGACCTCCATGCGTGCTGGGATGACGATGCCAGCGCGCCATGCACTTGGCTGCGCCTTGATCGGACGGCAGGCCTCGGCGTGTGCAGCGCCTGCCCGGAGTCGACAGAAGCATGGGACGCTGGCGACCTGGAAATCAAGGTGCCGCATGAGTACAGCCCCGGGTAGTTTTTGGGTGAATTTTTGATGCGGATCGGTAATTACGAGGTGAAACCAAGACCCCCGTTTTACAGGGTGATGGCACTCTTGATTGTTGCGCCCATAGCGCTGCTTTTCCATGTACTCGGGATGCTCAACTCGCACTGGATGGCCAGTTTCCGGCACCCGCTTGCCTATTCCGCCATGATCCCGAGTGATTTTGACCAGCTGAGGAAGTACCCAGGGGCGGTGTATATGCACATCCATGTCTACACCTACAATCATGGGATCCGGCAAACGGCCGTGTGGTTTGAGAATCAAAACGGCACGATTTATGGCGGGGAACGGTTTAGTGTCCCTCTGTGGCAGGTCGTGGCCATGGCCAACAAATACGTCGGCCAGCCCGTGGCTACCTTGTGGATGTTTAAAGAGAATCCCTGGGTCAAGGTATGGGCCATTGATGTGAATGGCAAACGAATCTTGAGCCTTAATACAGCGGTCGCCAATTTCAGGAGAGGCATTGCCCTCGGATACGACTGGCTTGTGATAGCGGCCCTGCTTACGCTAGGCGGCTTGTCCCTTTATTTCGAGGTGGAGCGCATTCGATCGTGATGCGCCTTTTCATCTGCGAAAAGCCTTCCCAGGCCAAGGACATCGCGCCCCACGTCGGCGCTAAAACCCGTGGTGATGGGTGCATCACCGGTGATGGGGTGGTGGTCACCTGGGCGATCGGCCATCTGCTGGAACAAGCCAAGCCCGAGCACTACAAGCCCGCGCTTCGTTCCTGGAATCTTGATCTACTGCCGGTTATCCCAGACCGGTGGGCCATGGAGATCAAGGAAAAGACCCGGAGCCAGTACGCCGCCATCTCGAAGCTGCTCAAACAGGCCACCGAGGTGGTGATCGCCACGGATGCCGACCGGGAGGGCGAGGTCATCGCGCGCGAGCTGCTGGAACTCAATGGCTATCGCGGTCCAGTCTCGCGCCTGTGGCTTTCTGCCTTCGACGATGCGTCGATCCGCAAGGCGGTGGCCAAGCTGTTGCCTGGCAGCAAAACCCTGCCCATGTACTACTCCGGCATGGGCAGAGGCCGCGCCGACTGGCTCGCCGGCATGAATCTCACCATGGCGCTGACTTGCGCCTTCGGCGCCGGCGGCAAGGGCGGCACGTTGCATTGCGGGCGCGTGCAGACCCCGGTGCTCGCACTCATCGTGCGACGCGAGCGCGCTATCGCCAATTTCGTTCCCAAGACGCATTACCAGCTCGCGGCAGCCTTTCGTCTCGCGGGCGAGGAGGTGCCCATGGCGTGGCAGCCGGACGCCGTCCTGCTGGATAAGGAGGGACACGTCGCCGACCGCGCGAGGGCTGCCGAGGCCGCCAAGCGGGTAGCCGGCCGCACCGGCGCGGTCAGCCTGGTCGAGACCACCGCCCAACGGGAGACCGCGCCGCTTCCCTACAGCCTGGGGGCGCTGCAGCGCGAGGCCTCGGCGCGCTTCGGGCTCAAAGCCCAGACGGTGCTGGACTGCGCCCAGGCGCTCTACGAGAAGCACAAGGCCACCACCTACCCCAGGACGGATTGCGAGCATCTTCCGGTCTCCATGATCGCGGAGGCCTCCGCGGCCCTGGAAGCGGCGGCTCTGGGGAGTCCGGAACTCAAATCCCACGTCCAGACGGCTCTGCAGGCTGTGGCTCGGCCGGGGTTTTCTGTGCGGGCCTTCAACGACAGGAAGATCACCGCCCACCACGCCATCATCCCGACTCAGAATCGCCAAGTGAACCGCCAGGCCATGAACGAGGCCGAGCGCATCGTCTACGATCTCATCTGCCGGCGTTACGTGGCACAGTTCCTTCCAGATCACGAATTCCAGAAGACTGTCATCGAGGTCGTCTGCGAGGGCGAGCGCTTCCGGGTGACGGGCAAGACCACGACCGTAACGGGCTGGCGCGCGCTGTATCCCCAGCAGGAACCAAAGCACAAGCCGGCGCCGGGCGATGAGGGCGCCGAGGAAGTGGCGGCACTGCCCGGGGTCCGAATGGGCGCCGCCGCGACCAATGTGCGCTGCGAGGTGGTGGCGCGTAAGACGGCGCCGCCCAAGCGCTACACCGAAGGCACGCTGCTGGCGGCCATGGAGGCCATCGACCGTGAGATCGAGGATCCGCGCTGGAAGGCCATCATGAAAAACAAGGAGAAGGCTGGCATTGGCACGGACGCCACCCGGTCGGCCATCATCGAGGGGCTCTTCAAGCGCGAATACATCGAGGCCAGGAAGAAGGAACTGCACCCTACGGCCAAGGGCCACGACCTCATCGCCCTGGTCGAGGAGGTGGCGCCCGAGATCGCCGATCCCGTGCTGACTGCGCAGTGGGAAGACCGGCTTAGCCAGATCGAGAAGGACGAGCAGACCCTGGGGCAGTTCGAGGCCGACCTGGCGGACTGGCTCGCCGCGCTCCTGGACAAAATACGCCAGGCTCCTCCGCGTCCCCAAGCAGGTCCGGGAAGGCCTTCAACCTCCGCCGGACCCGCAGCCGCCTGCCCGTCCTGTGGCAAGCCCATGCGCCGGATCAACGGCCAGAAAGGATATTTCTGGGGGTGCACGGGCTATCGGGAAGGCTGCAAGACCACGCTCCCGGACGCGAATGGCAAACCTGGCGAGGCGCCAACAGCGCAAGCTTCGCCCTACCGCTGCCCGCAATGCCACAAGCCGCTCAAGCGAATTCCCGGCCACAACGGATATTTCTGGGGCTGTACGGCTTACCCGCAGTGCAGGCACACCCAGCCGGATGTCGACGGCAAACCTGGCACGCGGCCGGAAGCGGTCGTCGGCCGCAGCCGCCACGGCGACGCCCCGGGCGCGAGGCCGCCGCAGCGCGGCGGCAGGGCAGGGGAGACCTGTCCGGAGTGCGGCAAGGGCCTGCTCGTCAACAAAACGATGAAAGATTCTGGCAAAGCCTTTGTGGGGTGCAACCGCTTCCCGGCGTGCAGGTTTTTTGCGTGGCCGCAGACCGTCTCGAAAGCGGCAGGCTGACCCGTTGCGCCCAATTGTTGGGCACGGGACAACCCCCCCAAGACAAGCGGGTTACACCAAAGTCAAGACGGTAGTTATCCACAGAATTTGTGGGCAATTTGTTCGGGCATGGGCATTGCTGCATTACGCATGTGTCGGCTCACGCTTGATTGCCCCTCATGGCCAAACCCAATCTCATCACACTCTCGGCAAACAATGACCTAGTGGACTTCATGAGTCGGGGGACGCATGTATTGGACGACGACGCGCAAGCGCCCCGAAGAATGCGAAGAATATCCCGCCTACTGGAGCGGGCTGTCACGCTGGGCGCGGATATGGCGATAATCCGCCACATTTTCGTTGGATCTGCGGATCTGAAAGACGTGCGATTACGCTTTCAGCGTTGGTGTGCTGCGTAGCCTTATTGAGGCCCAAAAGGGCTTCTGGAATTCACTATTGAATCCCAGATGTCGTTGCTTTTTAAAAGGGGGGTGGTACAAGCACGCGATTTCCGCAATGGTGGCGTTACTGGCTCTTCATGGTACTCAAGCCGCCCCAGTCTTCATCACCGATTTCGATCAGGGTTCGCCCTCCCCAGAGGGCATCGTGTTCGCCAATGGCGGCATGGCGGCCATCGATACCGTGAGCGGTTTGACGTCTTTTTTCGACATCTACGGCAACCCCTCCCCTACGCCTACAGGTGCGCCCGCCCCTTCCGGCCAACGGTACGGTGCCTACAACCCGATCACGAACCAAATGCTGGTCACCACAGGCACCAGCGACAAGGTGGTGGTATTCCAGAATGGCCATTATCTGGGCTCTTTCGGCTCAGCCGGATCGGGCCCTGGGCAATTCAACAATGTTCAGGGTATTACGGTCGATCCGAGGACGGGTGATATTTACACTGCCGACAGCAACAATGGACGCATCGAGGTCTTTTCGGCGAACTGGACCTATCTGAGATCCTATCCGGCGCCCTACGCTTTCGACATCGCCTACGATCCGTACAACGGGACGCTGCTGGCGCCGGACGGCACGTCCATCCAGATGCTCAATCCCCAAACCGGGGCTGTCGTGAGCCAGTTCACCGGGCCGAACGGCGAAGGCATCGCGGTCAACGCGATCACGGGGCAGATCTTAATTTCAGCGGGCTTTGCCAACAAGATTGCCCTCTACTCTCCCACCGGCGTGCTGCAGGGCTACTTCGGCTCAGGAGGAACCTCGCCCGGCCAGTTCGAGCTTCCATGGTCAGTGGACGTGAATCCCGGCAGCGGCGAGATCGGCGTGGGGGATACGTTCAACAAGCGCGTATCACTCTGGTGGGATCCGTCCCAATGGGTTCAGCCGGGCACCGCGAACCTGACCGCGCTTTCACTTGCGCAGGCCCTCACGCTCAATCCCGGCTACAACCTGGTCGTCAATCCGCCGGCCGGCTCCCCCTATGACGGGCCTGTGCCATTCGGATCCGTTGAGTTGCAAAGCGGCGGCGTATTGACCCTGGCCGGCGGGAATTTTCAGGCGCAACAACTCATCCTGAATGACGGCACAGTCATAGACCGCGCCAACACCACCCTTGGCATGCCCATCACCGTCGAGGGCGGGGGAACGATCGAGGCAGCGCCCGGCGACACGCTGACAGTGGACAACATCAGCAGTTCGACAAACGCCTATGAAATAGGATCAGCCACGGATGACGGCACCGTCGCCATCCACAACTCTACCGGCTATGCGGACCTTTACGGCGGAACCCTGCAGATCGGCGCAAACGGATCGCCCGGATACATCAACTGGCTGGCAACAGGAGGCAATACGGTTGTTACCGGCTCCGGTTATATCGGCGATCTGATTCTGAGCAGCGAATTGCGCCCCGCAGGGCTGATTACGTCGAAATACATGTTCGTAAACGGCTATGGCGGCGCATCCCTGTCATTCTCGCTTGCGCCCGGCTGGCAGTCCGGCCAGGTGGCCATCGCTCCGGGCGGGGCGATGTACATCGCGGGATCGGTTCCGCTCAACATCTCGGCACAGGCGGGCAGTTACCCGGTGAAGGAATCCTGGCACCTGATCCAGGGCTCTCTGCGCGGAACCTTCCAGTCCGTCAACGTGGCTGGCCTGACGGGGTATAACTGGAACCTCGTCTATTCTTCGTCCGGGGTCGATTTCAACATCATCGCCCCTCACCCCTTCACCGAGTCCGGGCAATCGCCGATCGTCACGCAGGTGGCGGAGATCCTGAACACCTCCGTGCCCTTGGCCAACGGCCCGCTGCTTACCAAGCTGAATGAGATTTACGCCCTGCCCCCAGCGGCGATGAACACCGTGCTCTCCCAGATCACCGGGCAACAGCATGCCAATGCGCCCGCAGTGCTTTCGGGGACGCTGCTGTCGTCCTGGCGCCCCATCTTCCGGCACATGGGCGTCGACAGCGTAACGCTTCCCCGGAACGGGGATCCCTGGGTGGAAGCTGACGAGGGGTGGGGACACACGGGAACCGACGGTTACGTCGCCGGCAACTGCCTTGAGTACAGCGGCTGGCTTTTCGGGGACGACTGGCGGGCCGGGCCGGCTTTGCTGGGGTATTCTGTTGGGCAGACCAGCATCGGCGTCACGAGCGACGATGCCGGCGGAAATCTCTCCACCCGCCTCTGGCAGGGCGCACTGTACGCTACCGCCCACCTTCCCTACGGCAAATTGGGCATCCTGGCCGGCGCGGCCGACGGTCGCGTGGATTTCACCGCCAACACGCTGGTGGGCTCAGCGAATGGATCGGACAGCCTGGAGCAGAACATGCTGAGCCTGCGTGGAAGTCTAGATCCCGTCGAATTCGGGTATGGCATGACGATACAACCCCATGCGGCTCTGACCTATTCCCATGAGCGCGTCTCCTCCATGACAGAAACTGGCTCACTCGGCGCCTTGGCGGCGATCGTGCCGGGGAAGACGTTCGATCTGACCGATCTGGAGGGAGGCATGAAAGTCCGCAGAGCCTGGCGTGTCCCAAACGCCACCCTCGCCGTCACCGTGGACGGTGGTTTCAAGCACCGCCTCTCCGAGACACGTGGCGGGCTCATGATTCGATTCGCCGGCATCCCCAATGCGCCATTCCTGGTGCTCCCGATATTGCCGGACACGACCGTCGGCTTCGTGAACCTCGATCTTGCGCTCTTCACCCGGAAGAATGTCCGTGCCGGCGTCGATTGGTATGGCCAGTTCGGTCCGCTCACCACAATTAACTCGGTGGCTGGCTATTTGGCGTGGACGTTCTGATAGCCTCGGCGAGGGCATTTCGACGGCCAATTGCGGATACCCAAAAAAAAAGCCCCCTGCCCCTTTCGGGGCGGGGGCGTCAATCATGCTGCAATCAGCTGCTTGGCCAGAGCGACCTCGATGCTGTCGCCCGATTGGTTGAGGATATCCAAGCCTGAGTCCGGCATGTCGCCAGACGTCGACTGGGAGACCGCGATTTTCTTGGCCATGAGTTCCAGACAATCCATCTGGGCTGACCCGGCATAGCCGAGAAAATACACGTCCACGTCCTGCTTCTGCCCGATCCGCCAACTACGGCGGGAGGCCTGCTGCAGGGTATAGACGTTGTAGC
>JAJXXS010000088.1 GCA_021780975.1 Pseudomonadota bacterium | reverse complement strand
TGTCGGGAAATGTTGTGTCTGGCTGGATGATCTTCGGCTTCGTTGCAGGCCAGGCGGTGTGGTTCGTGGCTATGCTGTTCATGTGGCCCATGAAAAGCTAGGCCCGTCGTTTAGGTGAGTTCTGCATGGCTGTTCCATACAAAACTTACTTATCGAAAACAAGATGACGCAAGAGACGCTCACGGCGGGTGAATATATCAAGCATCACCTGCAGAATCTGGTTTATGGGCGCTTGCCTGACGGGAGCTGGGCCTTTGCTTCCAGCCCCGAGCAAGCCAAATCCATGGGTTTCATGTCCATCAACGTGGACACCATGTTTTTCTCCTTTTTTCTGGGTGCGCTGTTCTTGTTCTTGTTTCACCGCGTTGCGGTGCGAGCGACATCCGGCGTTCCCGGAGGATGGCAGAACTTTGTCGAGACCGTGGTCGAGTTCGTCGACAGATCTGTACGCGATTCTTTCACCTCCAAGAACAACATGGTGGCGCCCATGGCGCTAACCCTGTTCGCGTGGATTTTTCTCATGAATATGATGGACCTGATCCCGGTCGACTGGCTGCCGCGCCTGGCGCATGTGTTGGGCATTCCCTATCTGCGTGTCGTGCCCAGCACCGACCCCAACATTACCTTCGGCATGTCGATCACGATCTTCCTGCTGACGCTGTATTACAGCATCAAGGTTAAGGGGTTGGGCGGCTTCGTGGGGGAACTGACCCTGCAGCCGTTCGGCAAGTTTGCCTTGCCGGCCAACCTTTTGCTGGAAGGCGTCAACCTCATTTCCAAGCCGGTATCGCTGTCGTTGCGGCTGTTCGGCAACATGTACGCCGGCGAAATGATCTTCATCCTTATTGCCCTGTTGTTTTCCCAGGGGGTGCTCTTGGCCGTCACGGGCGGCGTCCTGCAATGGGTGTGGGCGGTGTTTCACCTGCTTATCATTACCCTGCAGGCCTTCATTTTCATGACCTTGACTATCGTTTACATGGACATGGCCCATCAGGAACACCATTGATCGGAGGCGCACTGCGCTTGTCGCTCACTTCATTATCTCTTTGATTTTAAATTCTGACCTTTAGGAGAAAAACCATGGATATGACTCATGCTTTGTTGTACGTTGCGGGCGCCATCATGATCGGCCTGGGCGCGGTTGGTGCCGGTGCCGGTATCGGCACCCTGGCTGGCCGCTTCCTTGAAGGTGCCGTGCGTCAGCCTGAACTCATTCCCATGATCCGCACGCAGTTCTTCATCATGATGGGTCTGGTGGACGCGGTGCCCATGATCGCTGTGGGTATCGGCCTGTATGTTCTCTTCGCCGTGGCCGGCTAAACGACACACGCCTGCCTCCCCGGGGGAGGTTTGCCGGAGAGACACCTATGAATATCAATCTGACCCTGATTGGGCAGTCCATCACGTTCCTTGTGTTCGTGTGGTTCTGCATGAAGTTTATTTGGCCGCCTATCGTTGCAGCCTTGGAAAAGCGACGCGTGCAGATTGCCGATGGGCTGGCTGCTGCCGATCGCGGCAAACATGAGCTGGAACTGGCTGCGCGCAAGGCAGCAGACAGCCTGAAGGATGCCAAGGCGCAGGCGGCGGAGATCGTGGCACAGGCGGAAAAGCGGGCGGGACAGATCATCGAGGACGCCAAGCAGGCTGCCCATGCAGAGGGAGAGCGGCAGTTGACCGCTGCGAAGGCGGAAATCGACCAGGAGGCGAATCGGGCGCGCGAGGCGCTGCGCGAGCAGGTGGCGGCTCTCGCGGTGGCTGGCGCAGAAAAAATCCTGCGCCGGGAAATCAATGCCCAAACGCATGCCGACCTGCTCAACCAACTGAAAGCCGAGCTTTAATCATGGCGGAACTGTCCACCCTGGGTCGCCCCTACGCTGAAGCGGTGTTCCGCTTGGCCCGCGACGCCGATGATTTGAACGGCTGGCAAGCCCGCCTGGAGTTGTTGGCGCAGATTGTCGCCAATCCCCAAATGGCGGCCTACCTCGCCGATCCTTTGGTGGGCCCGGAGCAGGCGGCCGCCGCCGTGATCGAGGTGGCGGGTGACGGGCTGGGCCAGTTGGCCGGCAATTTCGTCCATGTTCTGGCGCGCAGTGAGCGCCTACCTTTGCTGCCGGAAATTCGGGCCCAGTATGAGGCGCTCAAGGATGATGCCGAGGGCGTGCTTGAAGCTGATATTGTCAGCGCCCTGCCGCTTGCCCAGGACCAGATTGAGGGCCTGGTGACCGCGCTCAAGACGCGCTTCGGCCGCGAGGTGCATGCCCATGTGAAGATCGACGCTGCGCTCATCGGCGGTGTGGTTGTGCAGGTGGGCGATCGCATCATGGACGGCTCTGTCAAGGGCCGGCTGGAGCAGATGGCCTTCGCCCTCAGAGGCTGAACATTTTGCGGGGCGGCTCGCCCTGATGATCCGATTTTTAGATTAAGGAACCGACCCGGTCGGAGACCAATATGCAACTGAATCCAAGCGAAATCAGCGAACTGATCAAGGCCAAGATCGAGAATCTCGCGTCTGGCTCTGAGCTTCGCACCCAGGGCACGGTGGTGTCGGTGACCGATGGCATCGTGCGCATCCACGGCCTTTCCGACGTGATGTCCGGCGAAATGATCGAGCTGCCCAACAATACCTTCGGCGTGGCGCTCAATCTGGAGCGTGACTCCGTGGGTGCGGTGGTGCTGGGCGAGTACGAGCACATCACGGAAGGCGACATCGCAAAATGCACGGGCCGCATCCTCGAAGTCCCCATCGGCCCCGAACTGCTAGGGCGTGTGGTGAACTCCCTGGGTCAGCCCATCGACGGCAAGGGGCCTATTGCCGCCAAGCAGACTTCGCCCATCGAGAAGATCGCCCCCGGGGTGATCGCGCGCCAGTCCGTGGCCCAGCCCATGATGACGGGCCTCAAGGCTATCGATTCGATGGTGCCCATTGGTCGTGGCCAACGCGAATTGATCATCGGCGACCGCCAGACCGGCAAGAGCGCGGTGGCCATCGATGCCATCATCAACCAGAAGGGCACCGGCGTTAAATGCATCTATGTCGCGGTAGGGCAGAAGGCCTCTTCCATCGCCAACGTCGTGCGCAAGCTGGAAGAACGCGGTGCTATGGAATACACCGTGGTTGTCGCTGCGCCCTCCGCCGACTCGGCGGCGATGCAGTACATCGCGCCCTACTCCGGCTGCACCATGGGCGAATACTTCCGCGACAATGGCGAGGACGCGCTCATCATTTACGACGACCTCACCAAGCAGGCCTGGGCCTACCGCCAGGTTTCGCTCCTGTTGCGCCGTCCCCCGGGCCGCGAAGCCTACCCCGGCGACGTGTTCTACCTGCACTCCCGGTTGCTGGAGCGCGCCGCCCGCATCAACGCGGAAGAAGTGGAAAAGCTCACTAACGGCGCGGTGAAAGGCAAAACCGGTTCTTTGACCGCGTTGCCCATCATCGAAACCCAGGCTGGCGACGTCTCCGCCTTTGTGCCCACCAACGTGATTTCCATTACTGACGGGCAGATCTTTCTGGAAACCGACCTGTTCAATGCCGGCATCCGGCCCGCCATCAACGCTGGCTTGTCGGTGTCGCGCGTCGGCGGCGCGGCGCAGACCAAGGTCATCAAGAAGCTGGGCGGCGGCATCCGTCTGGCGCTGGCGCAGTATCGTGAACTGGCGGCGTTTGCCCAGTTCGCTTCTGATCTTGACGATGCCACGCGCAAACAGCTGGAGCGCGGCAAGCTGGTGACCGAACTCATGAAGCAGCCGCAGTATTCGCCCATGGGCGTGGCGGAAATGGCCGTTTCCCTGTTTGCGGTGAACAAGGGCTACATGGACGGGCTGGAGGTGAAGAAAGTGCTGGCCTTCGAATCCGCGCTACAGGCTTACATGAAGGACAAAGGCCGCGCGATCATGGAAAAAATCCGGGCCAGCAACGATCTGGATGCCGAGACGGAAAAGGAACTGGCCGCCGCCGTGGAAAATTTCAAGCAGAGCGCAGTGTTCTGAAGGGCGCACGATCATGGCTGTCGGCAAGGAAATCCGCAACAAGATCAAGAGCGTGGAAAGCACGCGCAAGATCACCAAGGCCATGGAAATGGTGGCCGCCTCGAAAATGCGCAAGGCCCAGGAGCGCATGAAGGCTTCTCGTCCCTATGCCGAGAAGATCGCCAATGTGGCGATCCACATGGCCTACGCGCATCCCGAGTATAAGCACCCCTTCATCCTGCCGCGCCCCAACCCCAAGCGTGTGGGTGTGATCGTGGTGAGCTCGGACAAGGGGCTGTGCGGCGGGCTGAATACCAATGCCCTGCGCCTGCTGGTGAACCAGATGAAGATCTGGGAAGGCGGCGGTGTCCAGGTCGACGTCACCGCATTCGGCAACAAGGGGTTCGGCTTCATGCAACGTATGGGCGCCAATACCGTTTCCCACGTTATCGGTGTGGGCGATCGCCCACACATGGAAAGGCTCATCGGCCCGATCAAGATCATGCTCGACGCCTACACGGAAGGCAGGATAGGCGCGCTTTACCTGGTCTACAACCGCTTCGTCAACACCATGAAACAGGAGCCGCAGTTGAAGCAGTTGCTGCCTTTGGAGCAGGCCGCGGGTGCTGACGAGGATAAGCTCAAGCACCACTGGGACTACATCTACGAGCCGGACGCCAAGACCGTGGTGGATGCGTTGCTCACCCGCTATATCGAGTCCCTGGTTTACCAGGGTGTGGTGGAAAACATTGCCTGCGAACAGTCCGCCCGCATGGTGGCCATGAAGTCGGCCTCGGACAACGCCAAAAACGTCATCGATGAATTGAAGCTGATCTACAACAAGACGCGTCAGGCCGCCATTACCAAAGAGCTGTCGGAAATCGTCGCCGGTGCCGCGGCCGTATGAGGCCGGGTCGGGCGCGGGTTGAGCAGGCTGATATGAGCAACGCGAACGTTATGACGAGAGCAGAATCGCAAGCCGGTGCGGCCGCGGTCTGAAGCCTTACAGAATTGATTGGAATCTAGGAAAAGCCATGAGCAACGGAAAAATCGTGCAAATCGTGGGTCCGGTGGTGGACGTTGAGTTCCCCCGCGAGTCCATGCCCCATGTGTTTGATGCCCTCAAAATGTCCAGCCCCGAGCTGACTTTTGAAGTGCAGCAGCAGATGGGCGATGGCGTCGTGCGTGCCATCGCGATGGGCTCTACCGATGGCCTGCGCCGCGGCATGGAAGTCCTGGCCACTGGCGCCCCCATATCGGTACCCGTGGGCCAGGCCACCCTGGGCCGTATCATGAATGTGCTGGGCGAACCCGTGGACGAAGCCGGTCCCATCGGCACCGAGCAGCGCATGCCCATCCACCGCAAGCCGCCGCGCTTCGACGAACAGGCGGCCGCGGTGGAGATTCTGGAAACCGGCATCAAGGTGATCGACCTGATCATGCCTATCGCCAAGGGCGGTAAGGTCGGTCTGTTCGGCGGCGCCGGTGTGGGTAAGACCGTGACGCTGATGGAACTGATCCGCAACATCGCCGTGCAGCACTCGGGCTTCTCCGTGTTCGCCGGCGTGGGTGAGCGCACCCGCGAAGGCAACGACTTCTACCACGAAATGAAGGAAGGCGGCGTGCTGGACAAGGTGGCCCTGGTCTATGGCCAGATGAACGAGCCGCCCGGCAACCGT
>JAJXXS010000084.1 GCA_021780975.1 Pseudomonadota bacterium | reverse complement strand
GCCCAGCATGCTGGTGACCATGCTGGACGATCCCGATGCCCAGGTACGCATCGCGGTCGCACAGCGCATCGCCACGGAATGGCTTCCCCGCCTGGCGGCGGACGCCGACGGCGACGTGCGGCTTGCGGCGGCGGCCAGGATGGATGAATGGCAATTGGCCAATCTCACGCGCGACGCCGACTGGCGCGTCCGCTACGAGGCCGCCGTGAGGCTGGGCACGGCGCATATCGCGGGGCTGGTTGAGGATCCCGATCCGGAGGTGCGCCGGGTCGCCCGTCGACGCATGGCGCTGGGCGGCGCAAGCGTGTTCTGAAAGGAAGAGGTCATGGCAAAAATCGCGCGCGACAGTGACGTGGTCGAACTCAACGATCCGCCGAGATTCAACTACGGCGACAAAGTGCGTTCGCGCAAGACCGTGCGCAACGACGGCACGTTTCCAGGCAAGGACATCGGCGAAATTCTGGTGAAGAAAGGGGACGTCGGCTACGTCACAAGCATCGGCACCTTCCTGCAGCAGTTTTACATCTATGGCATCGACTTCGTGGCCTACGGCTATCGGGTCGGCATGAGGGCCAAGGAACTGGAATCGTATACGGAAGCCATTGCAGAAAGCGGGGAGGATGCTCATGTTCGAGCCGAGGTTGCCTAAGTATGAATGGGGCCAGCGGGTCAAGGCCATGGTCGATCTCTTCAACGACGGCAGCTATCCGGACCAGGCAGAGGATGCGCTGCTGGTGGCGGAGGGCAGCCAGGGCGAAATCGTCCAGGTCGGCAGTCATCAGGAAGCCAATCTGCCCGTCTACCTGGTGGAATTCACCGGCCGTGTGGTGGGTTGCCTGGAAGAGGAAATCTTCCCCTTGTAAGGCGGCACGGAATCATGATCGCTGCGCTCAACCCATCCGTTCCCCGCGTCACCGCCAGGCTCCACCCCAATGAGGTGGACCAGAAGCGCATCGAAAAGGCGCTACAGGCGCGCAAACGCTATCGCTATGTCATTCCCCAAGTGCAGCCGGCGGAAAGGGGCTACCGCATCATCAGCCCCTGCTGCTCGCGCAATGTGGACCCGACGGGCGGCGTGGTCGATGTGGCGCGCATCGAGTTCGTGGAGGCCAGCGGGTATTGGTTCTTGTACCGCAAGAACCACGACGAGGGTTTATGGATGCTGCACGGCGAATTTTCCAGCCTGTCCCGGCTGCTCGAAACCCTGAACGAGGATCCGCAACGGGTATTTTGGCAATGAACGCTCCACATATCTACCTCGACAACAACGCCACCACGCGGCCCTACGCAGAGTGCATCGAGGCGGTCTATGCCTGCATGCGTGAAAGCTACGGCAATCCTTCCAGCAAGCACGGTTTCGGCGACCAAGCTCGCCAACTGGTGAACGAGGCGCGCGCCCAGGTGGCCCGCCTGTTGGGCGCGCAGGTGGCGGAGGTCGTGTTCACCTCGGGAGCCACCGAGGCCAATCACATGGCCATACGGGGGGCGCTCGCGCTGCAGCCCGAGCGGCGCCACCTGGTGGTCAGTGCCGTGGAGCATCCGTCGGTGCTGATGCTGGCACGCCACCTGGAGAGCCGTGGGGTGCGCTTGACGGTGTTGCCGGTCGACGCCAGCGGCTGCATCAGCCTGTCGCAACTGCAGGCAGCCCTGAACGAGGACACTGCGCTCGTCAGCCTCATGTGGGCAAACAACGAAACCGGAGTGCTGCAGCCGGTCGAACAGGCCGCTGCGCTGGCCCGGGCCCGGGGCATCCTGTTCCATAGCGACGCCGTGCAGGCAGTGGGCAAGGTTCCGGTAAACATCGCGTCGGCGCCGGTGGATATGCTGAGTCTGGCCGCCCACAAATTCCATGGTCCCCTGGGGGTGGGCGCCTTGTTCATCAGGAAGGGGCTCAAGCTGCCGCCCCTGCTGTTCGGCCACCAGGAGCGCCACCGTCGGGGCGGCACCGAGAATGTCCCGGGCATCGTCGGCTGCGGTGTGGCCTGCGAACTGGCCGCCGGAGAACTGGCATCGTCGGCTGCCCGCATCACAGCCTTGCGCAACCGTCTCGAAGCTGGCGTGCTGGCACGCGTTCCCTTCGCCAGGGTGAACGGCGCCAATGCGCCGAGGCTACCCAATACCAGCAGCATTTGTTTTGGCGGCGTTCCTGCCGAGCTCATCCTGCAGCGTCTGGAGCGCGAGCGCATTTTCGCCTCTCAGGGGGCCGCCTGCGCGGCCGGGGCGATGGAGCCGTCGCATGTGCTGCTGGCCATGGGCCTCACGCCCGAGGCCGCACTGTCCACCGTGCGTTTTTCGCTCAGCCACGACACCACGGAGGCCAAGATCGACCGGGTGCTGGAAGTGTTGCCGGCCATCATCGGCGAACTGGCTGGCGTGGCGGCATGAGATTCTGACCCTGGGTAACTGAAGATGAAAGTGATGCTGCGCAAGACTGCTTCCGGAATTTCCGCCTACGTGCCGAAGAAGGATCTAGAAGAACCCGTCGTCACCATGGAGAAGGACGCCATGTGGGGCGGGATCATCACGCTGGCCAATGGCTGGCGCCTGGAACTCCCCGACTTGGCGGCGGACACGGCGTTGCCCATCACCGTGGAGGCGCGCCGCCTCGGCGCGGAGTGAGCCATGCTCGACGCCACCCTGCTGGAAGACCTGGCCGCGGAACTGGGCGACACCTCCTCGCTGCGGCGCGGCGCCGCGGCCCTGCGCAGCCGCTACCCGGGCATCAGCTTCAGCTGCTGCGACGCCGCCGACATGAGCGGCGAGGATCCCTATCGCCGCTATGGCAGCTTCGACCTATACCTGGTGGACGGGAGCGGGCATTGCTGGCGCCTGACCGACAGCCCGGTCGAGGCGACTGGCGTGATCCTGGCAGAACGATCGGAGGCCGCATGAATCCCGACACCATCTTTCTCTCCGATCCCGACATCACCCTCAACGAGCTGGCGGCTCTGGAGGATGTGCTCCGAACGCCGCGCTTGAGCCAGGGGCCGGTGGTCGAACTGTTCGAGAACAGCTTCGCGCAATATCTGGGCCGCAACTACGGTGTCGCCGTGCCCAGCGCCACCGTGGGCCTGTGGCTGACCTTGCGGGCCTATGGCGTCGGCGCGGGCGACGAGGTCATCGTATCGCCGCTGGCCTGGCATCAGATCGCCCATGCCATCACCCTGGCCGGTGCCAAGCCCGTGCTGGCGGACATCGACTACTGGACGGTCACCCTGTCTCCCGGCAAGGCCGAGGAAAAAATCACCTCGCGCACGCGTGCCATTCTGGCCGGCAACAGCAACGGCCATCCCGCGCACTGGCGCCCTTTGCAGGAACTGGCGAAAAAGCACGGATTGCTGCTCCTGGAGGACTCCAGCGAGGCGGTCGGTTCGCGCTACCAGGGTCAGTTGGTGGGCAGCTTCGGCGATTGCGCCTTCTTCGATTTCTCCCAGCCCGGTCCCCTTACTTGTGGCGAGGGCGGCATGATCATCACCGACGACGTGGAGATCGCGCGCCGCCTGCGCTATATGCGCAACCGCAAGCCGGAGGATCGCTTCGCCGCACCTATTACGGCCTACCCGCCTATCCAGGGCTGCATGAGCGAGCTGACCGCGGCGCTGGGATTTTCTCAACTGGAGCAGTTGGGTCAGATCCTGCTCAAGCGCAAGAGAGTGGAAAAATTCTACCTCGACCACATCATGACGTTCGAGGGCATCAAGCCGCCCTACATCGCGCCGGAGGTGGATGAGGTGCACTGGTTCCTCTATCTCGTGCATCTCGGCACACGCTTCAGCAAGAGCAGCCGCGACGCCATTCTCAGCGACATGAAGCAGCATGCGGTGGAGGCGGCGGCCTATTGCCAGCCTCTGCACCTCCAGTACCACTACCAACAGCAGTACGGCTACAAGAAAACCGATTTCCTGGTCGCGGAAAAGATCTCCGACCGGGCCATCGCCCTGCCTTTCCACGCGCATCTCGAAGAAGACGAGGTCGGGTTCATCGTCGAGACGGCGAAGGATGCCTCCGTCAATGTGGGGGCCGGTTCGGCCATCTATTTGTAACTGCCCATTCGACAAGAAAGGAAGACCATGGACACCTCCGCCATCCTCATACACGTCACGTTTGCCCCCGACGGCACGGTGGTTTCGATCAGCTCCAAACCGGAGGCCACCGGCCCGCAGCAATGGTTCAATTTTCTTACCCGGAACACCGCGGATTGCTATCAGGCACTCTCCGGCGGGCGTGGCGTATTCAAGGTGCCGGCGGATCAACTGGACAAGTTGCAGACCGCCTGCCCTGCCTGAAGACCATGCCTGCATCCGCGTGATTCACGACCTTTTTTTGACGCTCTGGAGATTGTTCCCATGCCCATGATCACCCTCACTCCTTCCGGCAAAAGCATCGAGGCAGCCGCCGGAACCAGTTTGCTGTCGGCGCTGCTAGCCGCGGGCGAGAGTATTGCCCACAAATGCGAAGGCAAGTCCGAATGCGGCTCCTGCCACATCTTCGTGCAGGAGGGCCGCAAGAGCCTGTCCAAGGTGCAGCGCGTCGAAAACGAAAAGCTGGACAGCATCGTCGGCGTCGGCTCCAAGTCCAGGCTCGCCTGCCAGGCGATTCTTGGCACCGAAGATGTCACCATCGAATTGCTCGGCTTCAACTCGGGCCGCTGAGTGGAAAAGAGGAGCGCCATGAATTCAATCGCAAGCATCGCCGGTGCCCTAAGCCAGGGGCGGGTCATTCCTTACCTGGGGCCCGGCGTGCTGGACCTCGTGCCGGGTGGAAGCCCCGTGCCGGCCTCGGCGGAAGCCCTGGCCGAACGACTCACTGCCAAGGTGTCGGTGCCTTTCAAGGTGCGCAAACAGCTGACGGCGGCCGCGCAGTTCATAGAGAATTTCAAGCACCGCAAGACGGTGACCAAGCTGCTGGACGAAGCATTCGAGCCGAGCGTGACGCCTTCCGGCCTGCATGCGTTCCTCGCGCAACAGGAAAATCTTGCCCTGCTCGTGAGCGCGTGGTTTGACAACACCATGCAGACTGCACTTGCGGCGCGCGCAGGCTGGGGCATGGTTCAAGGACTCTCCCAGGCGGAGCATTTCGGTCAGTGGAGCGGCTGGTACGATTCCGACGGCAGGCCTGCTACGGAAGAGGAAGCGCTTGCTTGGCGCACGCTGTTGTACCAGCCTCTGGGCAGCGTGAGCCCGGCCCGCAACTACCTGGTTTCCGATTCCGACTATGTGGAAGTGCTCACCGAAATCGACATCCAAACACCCATTCCCGCGGTGGTGCAGAAACTTCGCGCGGGCCGCCATTTTCTGTTCCTTGGTTGCCGGTTCAGGAATCAACTCGAGCGCACCTTCGCCCGCCAGATCATGAAGCGGTCCTCTGACCAGCATTGGGCCGTCATTCCCGGCGAACTCAGCCGCAACGAGCGGCGTTTTCTGGAGGAGCAGAACATCCGGCGCGTGGATATGCCGTTGGACGGTTTCGTCGCCGCCCTCACGGCTGCCGCCGGGGGACCTGCACTGCAGGCCGCGTAAGGGGCTTGCGGCAACAGCCTTTGACGAGTTGATGGGACGCGGGTGATGAGAGTGGGAAGAGTGGGCGAGAACTGGGAGCCGCAGGGTCTTGGGCTGGTGCCCATGGTGGTGGAGCAGAGCGGTCGTGGCGAGCGCG
>JAJXXS010000025.1 GCA_021780975.1 Pseudomonadota bacterium | reverse complement strand
ATGGCACTATTTACGCCCTTGAGGGTCTGGAAGTGGTGCTGATTAGCGCTGCATTTGATCAGGATGTCAGCTTGGCGTTCCTGGACGATGGGGTGTATGAGCTCGTCAAGGGCCAGAATACGAAGGCAGTCGAGATGAAGAATTTTTCCTCGACTTATCGCGCCCTGGAGGGATATGACATCGAAAAACTCTATGTCGAGCGAGAGTCGCTTGAAGCCCGCGGTCTGAGCGAAGACGATCTGCTGGTGGATGTGCAGGTCATGTCTGCCGCCGAGATGGGTGAGATGATGGCCGCGCAGGACGTGGTCATCAGCTTCTAGGAATCATCATGCTGCATATCATCAATAAATCCCCATTCGAAAACAATAGCTTGGCGAGCTGCCTGCGGGTGCTTGGCGCAGCCAAGGGTCATGCCGTTCTTTTCATTGAAGACGGCGTATACGGTGCGACACAAGGCACCGCTGTAGAGAAGAATGTCCGCGACGCCATGGCTAACGTGGCCGTTTACGCCCTCAGTCCCGACCTTGACGCGCGCGGCGTGCAGGGCAGGGTGATGGATGGCGTCAAGCTGGTCGATTATGACGGCTTTGTGGATTTGGTGGCGGAGCACGACAGCGTGCAATCCTGGTTGTGATTTTTTTGCGAGGAGTTAACCATGGCTTTGGAAGTCAACGGCAAAACCTATGAAACCGACGAAGAAGGTTTTTTGCTTAACCTGAACGATTGGAATGAAGATGTGGCCAAGGCGCTTGCCCAAGGAGAAAACATCGACATGACCGAGAGTCACTGGGAGGTGATCAACTTTCTGCGTGACTATTACAACGAGTATCAGATCGCCCCGGCCGTCCGCGTGCTGACCAAGGCGATAGGCAAAAAGCTCGGGCCTGAGAAGGGCAACAGCAAATACCTGTACGATCTGTTCCCCTTTGGCCCCGGCAAGCAGGCGTGCAAAATCGCCGGTCTGCCGAAGCCGACTGGCTGCATCTAAACCTGCGGGAAGGGCGGTCGGGCACATGCCTTGCCGCCTGTTTTTCAAACACTGAATGGCATGGGTATGTCGGGGCTGACTCTGCTTTACGCGCTGTTGTTTTATCTGGCAACGCTACTCTTGGTGGTGGGCGTTGGCTATCGGATATATGTCTATAGTCGCACTCCCGCACCTCTCAAGATTCCTACCACGCCGGCGCCGATCACGCGTTCCGGGGTGGTCATGCGCATGGCGCGTGAATTGTTCCTGTTTGAGAGTCTCTTCAAGTCCAACAAGTGGATTTGGATCTTCGGCTGGATGTTTCATTTCGGGCTCTTTCTCGTTCTTGCGCGACATCTGCGGTATTTCACCCAGCCAGTCTGGGGGTGGGTGGTTCTGATTCAGCCATTCGGCAAATACGCCTCATTTCTCATGGTCGCCGGGCTTCTGGGGCTATGGGCGCGCCGTTTTCTGGTGGACCGGGTGCGGTATATTTCCACGCCCTCTGACCATCTCATGCTTGCTTTGTTGCTGGCCATCGGTTTGTCCGGCATGTCCATGTCCTTTCTCGACCATACCGACATTATTTCGCTGAAGGCTTTCGCCCTTGGCCTGATGTATTTCGATTGGCAGCCGCTGCCAGCGGATCCGCTGCTTCTCGTCCATTTGTTTCTCGTGGCGTCCTTGATGATCGTTTTCCCGATCAGCAAGCTGCTGCACGCACCCGGCGTGTTCTTCAGCCCGACGCGTAATCAGGTGGACAACCCGCGGGAATCCCGTCATCTGGCGCCCTGGGCGGCCCAACTGGAAAAATAATTGCGGAGTGTGAGACGTGGCTGCACCGGAATTTGAAGTTCCCAAGCTGAAGGGGTTTATCGAGATTCCCCAGATACGACCCGGCGCGATGCAGGGGGTCAAATCCTTTGAGGCGAACGAAAAAATCCAACAGGCCATCGGTTATCCCGGCAAGTTGGAGGAGGGCTGGGAGCAGAAGGCGGTCAACAAGATGGGCGAAATGCTCAAAAAGTACCGCTCCCTGCAGGTCTTCCTGGACGCTTGCGTGCACTGCGGTGCCTGCACCGATAAATGCCACTATTACCTGGGCACGAGCGATCCAAAAAACATGCCGGTCGCGCGCCAGGATCTGATGCGTCAGGTTTACCGTCGCTACTTCACCCTGCCTGGCAAGCTTTTCCCCAAGCTGGTCGGCGCGCGCGACATGACCAAAGAGGTCCTGGACGACTGGTACAGCTACTACCACCAGTGCTCTGAATGCCGCCGTTGCTCGGTGTATTGCCCTTACGGCATCGACACTGCGGAAATCACCATGGCGGCGCGCGAGGTCATGGACAGCGTTGGCCTGGGTCAGAAATACACCAATGAGATTCTCGGCAAGGTGCAGCGCATCGGCAACAATCTGGGCATGCCCGGGCCGGCGCTGGAAGATACGCTGTCGGGTTTTGAAGAAGACGTAGAAGCCGATACCGGCGTCGCGGTGAAGTTCCCTATCGATGTCAAGGGCGCCGAGGTCCTGCTCGTCACTCCTTCGGCTGACTTTTTCGCGGAGCCCCACGTCGAGAGCCTTATCGGCTATGCCAAGGTGTTTCACGCGGCGGGCATTAGCTGGACGCTTTCATCGCACGCTTCGGAGGCGGGCAATTTCGGCCTGTTCCAAGGCAGCTACGAAAATATGCGCAACGTCGCCATGCGCATCCGCGACGCCGCCCTGGAATTGGGAGTCAAGCGCATCGTGGTGGGCGAATGCGGCCATGCCTGGCGGGTGGCTTACAGCTTCTGGAATACCCTGACCGGCGTGGGCGCCGGCGCCGATGACAAATACGCCCAGATGCTGCAGAAGCAGCTTGATCACAGCTATCCGCAACCGGCGCATATCTGCGAGGTTACGCTGGATCTGGTCAAGCGGGGCGCGATTGTGCTGGACAAGGAGGCGAACGATGACCGCATCATCACCTTCCACGATTCCTGCAACGTCTCGCGTGGCTCGCGCATGGGCAACATCCCCGGCGGACAGTTCATCATTCCGCGTGAACTGATCAGGGCGTCCGCCAACCATTTTCACGACATGGCTCCGGGGACCACGCATGAGGCGACGTTCTGCTGCGGCGGTGGCGGCGGTCTGCTGACCGACGATCTGATGGAGGTTCGTGTCAAGGGCGCTTCACCAAGGGCCAACGCGCTGAAGGATGTCGTCGACAACCACGGCGTGAATTTTCTGGCGCTTATTTGTGCGATCTGCAAATCGCAATTTACCAAGGTTTTACCCTACTACGGCTTCAATATGAGCATGGTGGGCGGCGTTCACCAGCTGGTGAGCACGGCGATCCAGTTGGGCGCCAAGCAATAAAATTTTACTGAAACCCCATTCAGGAGAACTGCGATGTCTTCAACCCCTGAGCAAGCAAAAAACAAGGGCCTCACCTTCCGCAAATTCAAGGATGGTGACAACAAAGTGCATTGGAATGAGTGGATCTTCGACGCGGACCACTCCCACAAGTGCCCTGAATACATGCTTTCCTCCCCGCCCTGCCAGGCCTCCTGCCCAGCCGGCGAGGATATTCGCGGCTACCTGAATATCGTACGCGGCATCGAAAAGCCGCCGGTCGGCATGACCTGGCAGGAATATGCATTCCGTCGCATTTCGGAAGCCAACCCCTTCCCCTCCGTGATGGGCCGGGTATGTCCCGCTCCCTGCGAATCTGGCTGCAACCGTAACCAGGTCGAGGATCACGTGGGCATCAACTCCGTGGAACACTTCGTTGGTGACTGGGCGATCCAGAACAACATGAAGTACACCTCCACTGCTCAGCCCACTGGCAAGAAGGTCGCCATCATCGGTGGCGGTCCGGCCGGCCTCGCGGCGGCCTACCAGCTTGCTCTCAAGGGCCATGCCTGTACCATTTTCGATGAGCATGAACTGCTCGGTGGCATGATGCGCTACGGCATTCCCGGTTTCCGCACGCCGCGCGAAGTGCTTGACGGCGAAATTCAGCGCATCCTCGACTTGGGGGTGCAGACCCGCATGAAGACCCGCGTCGGCTCCGATGTCAGCTTCGATGAACTGGAAAAGAATTACGACGCCATTTTCATGTCCATGGGCGCGCAGAGTGGCCGTCCGTTGCCCGTGCCCGGGGCCGAAGCCCCCAATTGCGTGACCGCCATGGCCTTCCTGCGCGCCTTTAATGACGGCCGCCTGAAGCATGTGGGCAAGAAGGTGGTCGTGATCGGCGGTGGTGACACCTCTATCGACGTGGCCACGGTGGCGCGCCGCCTGGGCAACATCACCAACATCAACCCCGACAAGGCGCGCCCGGAGCACGTCATCGCCGGTCAGGTCGCCCACGATGTCGCGGACATCTCCGCGCGCCAGGGGGCGGAAGTGGTGCTGGTGTCGCGTGCCACCATGGACAAGATGAACGCCAACAAGCACGAAATCGAGCATGCCCTGCAGGAGGGCATCGAGATCATCGGCGGCGTGACCCCCGTCGCAGTCGTCCTCGGGCCGGACGGTCGCGCCACCGCGCTGCGCGTGGCCGAGTTCGAGGTGGTAAAAGGCGAGACGGTCCTCAAGCCTGGCACCGAACGTGAGCTGCCGGCCGATCTGGTGGTTTCCGCCATCGGTCAGGCGGTGGACTTCACCGGGTTGGAACCCTTCGACAACAACAAGGGCCTCATCAAGCCGGATAGCAACTATCGCTTCCCCGGCAAGCCGCACATTTTCGTCGGCGGCGATGTGATCCGCCCGCATCTGCTCACGACTGCGATCGGGCACGCCTCGATTGCCGCAGATGGCATCGATGCCTTCCTGCGCGGCCATACCGAGCTGGATAAGCGCCCCAAGGTGGACGCGCATCGTTTCGACATGCTGCGCAAGCTGGTCGAAAGCGGCCATCCCCTGGAGGAATACAACCACAAACAATCCTGGGGCACGAATTCCGCCAAGTATGCGGTGCACAACTTCGAGGACCGCTCGTCCAAGTACGTGATTCCCGCCAACGAACTGTTCCTCGGGCACTTCCCCTACGTCGATCGCAACGTGCGCGAAATGACGTCGCTCAATGCCGAGCAGGCACTGGGCAACTTCGAGGAGCGGCTGCAGCTTCTTTCCGAGAAGCAGGTGGTGGATGAAGCCAAGCGCTGCATGAGCTGCGGCCTGTGCTTCGAGTGCGACAACTGCGTGGTCTACTGTCCGCAAACCGCGGTGTTCCGCGTGAAGAAGAGCGACGTAACCACGGGCCGCTATGTCGACACCGACTACACCAAGTGCATCGGCTGCCACATCTGCGCGGATGTTTGCCCCACCGGCTACATCCAGATGGGGATGGGCGAATAAAAGTGAGCAAGTGGTTCGGCAAAACCTGGGGCCGCTGGCTGGCCCTGGCGGGACTCGTGCTCGCCGGATTTACGCCCGTCCTGCTGTACGCGGCGGGCAGCGGCACGGCGGCACAACCGTCGCGCGTGCCGCTGCCCAATGTCAGCGATGCAAAGGGACAGCATTGCGTCATGCCCACCGAGTGGATGCGCAAGAACCATATGAAGCTCTTGCTCCATCATCGCATGACGGCGGTGCATGAAGGGGATGACCAGGCGACGGACAAGTTCAGCATCATCAGCTGCGTCAATTGTCACGCCAGTGCAAAGGACAACAGCGTGACGGGGCCGGGTGATTTCTGCCAAAGCTGCCATGCCTACGCGGCGGTTAAAATCACCTGCTTCCAATGCCAT
>JAJXXS010000188.1 GCA_021780975.1 Pseudomonadota bacterium | reverse complement strand
CCGTGAGGGGGCTGGCCGTCTCGTGGTAGGCCTTGGAGCCGAGGATCTCGGACAGACGCACGGTCTGGCGCCGGCTGTTGGGGATTTCCAGGCCCATAGTGTGGCGGCCGGGGATGGCCTCCACCACGCGCACGCTGACGACCGACAGGTTGCGCGCCAGATCCTTGGCGAGGTTGACGATCTGGCTGCCCTTCACGCCCACCGCCGGCTCGATCTCATAGCGCGTGATGACCGGGCCGGGCGACGCCGAAACGACGTTGACGTCGACGCCAAACTCGCGCAGCTTGCGCTCGATCTGGCGCGAGGTGAATTCCAGCGATTCGGCCGACACCGGCTCCACCACGGCGTCCGCCTCATCCAGCAGGCTGATGGGCGGCAAAGGCGAGTCGGGAAGTTCGCGGAACAGCGGCGCCTGCTTTTCCACCTGCACGCGCTCCGACTTGGGAATTTCCGCCAGCACCGGCTCGATGCGCAGGGGCGGCGCCTCCTGCACGCGCTTGCGCTCCTGCTCCAGGGCCAAATCCCGCATCTGCGCCGCCGCCATTCCCGCCCTGGCATCACGCCGCCGCTGGAACCAGGCGTAGGCGCTGGCATAGCACCATTCCAGCCCCTGTCCGAATTTTTCCGCCATGGCCAGCCAGGACTGGCCCGACCACAGGCTGAACCCTATGGCCACGAACAGCAGCAGCAGCAGGCTCCCGCCGGTAAAGCCGGCGAGCGCCGCCATGCCGTTCCCCAATTGCGTGCCGAGCACCCCTCCAGCGGCATAAGGCAGGCCGGAGCTCCAGTTCCACAGGCGCAAGTGCTCCACGCCGCTGCTGGAAATCAGCAGGAGCGCGTAGCCCGCCCCATGGATCCAGCGCTGGCGGGCAGGCAGGGGCGTAGCGTCGAGCTGGCGAAAACCCTGCACGGCGTAGCCACCCGCCAACGCCACCCACCACCAGGCGGAGTGGCCAAAGAGATAAAACAGGAAGTCGGCGATCCATGCGCCGGCGCGCCCGCCCCAGTTGGCGATGGGCGCCCCAGAGCCGGTGGTGGAAAAACCGGGATCCGCCAGGCTGTGGCTGAACAGCACGCCCGCCAGAAAAAGCGCCAGAAACCCCACGCTGAGGGCACGCGCCTCACGCAACAGGCGCTGCAGGCGGGGCGGCAGGCCGGCGGAGGTAGCAGCGCGGCGGGGACGGACAGCGGACATGGGGCTATGGGAAACGGGTCGCGGCCCATTATACCGATGCGCATGCGGGTAGATAGGTGACCGGACCGGGGCCTCGCATCAGCGCCCCTCGCCTTGCGCGCGAAAACCTATGATGAAAGCTGCCCCTCATCAAGGTCGCGGGGATCCGTCATGCGAGTCTCCTTCCAACCCCTGCTGGTGAACGGCGCTGTCGGCGACCCTGCCCTGTTCGTGGATTTCGCCTACCAGAAAAGAGCGCTGCTGTTCGATCTGGGCGACCTGCACGCGCTCCCGCCGCGCAAGATCCTGCGGGTCACGGACGTGTTCGTGTCGCACGCCCATGTCGACCACTTCATCGGCTTCGACTGGCTGCTGCGCATCTGCCTGGGACGCGAACGCTTCATACGGCTGTTCGGTCCGCCGGGCTTTCTCGCCCAGGTGGAGCACAAGCTCCATGCCTATACCTGGAACCTGGTGCAAAATTATGCGTCCGATTTTTCCCTGCTCGTGCATGAGGTTTTCCCTGACGGGCAAGGGCGGCGCGCCTTGTTCCGCTGCAGGACGGCCTTCCTGCGTGAGCAGGAGGAATCTTACGCCCATGTCGACGGCATCATGCATACGGAGCCGGGATTCCGGGTGCGCGCCGCGTTCCTCGACCACCGCACGCCCTGCCTGGCATACGCCCTGGAAGAAGGGCAGCACCTGAATGTGTGGAAAAGCCGGCTGCGCGAACTGGGGCTGGATTGCGGCCCCTGGCTGCAGGAGCTCAAGCGCGCGGTGCTCACCGGTCTGCCGGACGACACCCCGATCCTGGCCACGTGGCGCGGCCGTGCCGGCCCGCAGGAACGGGCTCTGCCCTTGGGCCACCTGCGCAACGACATTCTGCATGTCTCCAGCGGCCAGAAGATCGTCTACGTCACCGATGCGGCCTACCACGCCGCAAATGCCGCGCGCATCGTTGCCCTCGCGCGCGACGCCGACCAGCTTTTCATCGAGGGCACCTTCCTCGACTGTCATGCCCAGCGCGCCGCCGAGAAGGGCCACCTCACCGCGCGCCAGGCAGGCGATCTGGCTCGGCGGGCACATGCCAGGCGAGCCACACCATTTCATTTTTCGCCCGTGCACAAACACGAGATCGAGGCGCTGCAGCGGGAGTTTGCCCAGGCCTATGGCGATGCCGCGTAGCGCGGTGTCGCGCACTCTTAAGCATTTGCCCTAGCCACCGTCCCTGACCATAATTGAATTGCCCCGCTGGCGTACGGGAGGACGGCGGCACCAAGGCTCGCAGCCCCCCCGGCGGCAGCTCACCTCAAGGAGACCAACATGCAAGTGCCCCTACAAATCGTATTCAGGGATCTCGGCCGCTCCGACGCCATCGAGGCGGAGATTCGACAGAAAGTCGAAAAGCTGGAGCAGTTTTACGACCGCATGCTGGGCTGCCGGGTGACGGTAGGCATCATCCAGAAGCACAAGCACCAGGGAAAGCTCTTCAACATCCGGATTGACGTGACCGTGCCAGGCGCCGAATTCGTCATCAATCGCGACAAGGCTGAGGATATCTACGTCGCCATCCGCGATGCCTTCGACGCCATGAAGCGCAAGCTGGACGACCACGCACGCCGGCAACGCGGCGAAGTCAAGACCCACGAGATCGAGGCGACCGGCCGCATCGCGCGCCTCTTCGGCGACGAGGGCTATGGCTTCATCGAGAAGCCCGACGGCGCGGAAGTATATTTCCATGTCTACAACCTCGAACAGGCTGATTTCCTGCGCCTGCAGGTGGGGGACGAGGTCACGTTCCTGGAGGAAGCGGGCGGCGAGGGTACCCAGGCCAATCGCATCCGCCTGCGCCGCCATTCCTGAAGGTGGAGGCCGCAAAGGGAACCTGCGTGCCGTCGCGCATGACGGCCTGCCGAACTCTCCCCGCTGCCTATAATGAACTGGCGCGACCCCGGTGCGGGGCGCGGTGGGCCTTGAGGGGAACGGATCATGCCTATCGGAGAGTTTTGCAATCGTGAAGTGGTCATCGCCGGGCGCGATGCCAGCGCCCTGGAGGTCGCGCAACTGATGCGCGCGCACCATGTGGGCAGCGTGGTGATCGTCGACATCCAGGCAGGCGCGCGCAAACCCGTCGGGGTGCTGACCGACCGCGACATCGTGGTGGAACTGGTGGCCAAGCAGGTGGCTCCCGAGGGCGTCAAGGCGGGCGACCTCGTCACCGGAACCGTCGCCACCATCAGCGACTCCGCCGGAGTCTACGATACGCTGCACTACATGCGCGAACACGGTTTTCGGCGCATGCCGGTGGTCGATGCGCAGGGAAGCCTGGTCGGCATCGTCACCATGGACGACTACCTTGCCCTGCTGGCGGAAGAACTGAACGAATTGGCCAAGCTGATCACGCGCGAACAGAGTTTGGAGATGAAACTCCGTCCTTGAACCTACTGCCCGGCGTTCTTCCCAGCCAGGCCCGCAGCGACTACGGTGCCTGGGCGTGAGGAAGCGCGGGCACCACCGCTGCGGCGGCCTGCGCGGCAAGCTGCGCTCCGAATCAGAGAAACAATACCAATGCCGGAAATCACCCCCCTCGCCGCCGAACAGCTCTGCCAACGTTGCGATCCAGCCGCCTTCGATTTCGAGACCACCGCAGAGCTGCCCGAGCCGGACGAGTTTTTTGGCCAGGCACGCGCCGTGGAGGCCGTGCAATTCGGCATCGACATCAAGCACCCCGGATTCAATCTCTTCGTGCTGGGGGAGGTCGGCAGCGCGCGCCATGACATCGTCCGCAGCCTGCTGGCAAGGCATGCCGTTGCGTCGGGGCCCCTGCAGGACTGGTGCTACGTCAACAATTTCGGCGACCCGAACCGGCCGCGCATCCTGCCCCTGCCGGCTGGGCGCGGATCCCTGCTCAGGCGCGATATGCAGCATTTCGTCTCCGAACTCGGCCAGGCCATTTCCACCGCCTTCGAAAGCGACCAATTCCGTTCGCGCATGGAGGCGATCGAGGAGGAACTCAAGCAACGCGAGCAGCGCGCCCTGGGTGACATCGGCGACGCGGCGAACCGGCAGGGCATCGCGCTGCTGCGCACCCCAGAGGGCTTCACCTTCGCGCCCCTCAAGGGCGACGAACCCATGGGTGCCGAGGAATTTGCCAAGCTGCCGGAACAGGAGCGCGCGCGCATCGGCAGCCTGATCGCCGAACTGGGGGAGCGCCTGCAAAAACTCCTGTATGCCTTTCCGCGCTGGCGCCGCGAGGCGCACGCGCGCATGCGGCAGGCCAGCAACGACACCATGAGCCTCGCCGTCGGACATCTCATCGACGAGCTCAAGGGGCGCTATGCCGATCTCCCTGATGTGCTGTCCTTCCTCGACGAGGTGAGGCACGATATCGTCGAAAGCAGCGAGGAATTGCGCGAACAGCCCAGGCCGGACGCCGAGGCGACGGCGCTCGCGGGCGGAGGATTTTCGCTGCAGCGCTACCAGATCAACCTGCTGATCGATCATGGCACCACGACCTCAGCCCCCCTGGTGTTCGAGGACAATCCCTCCTACCCGAATCTGGTCGGCCGCATCGACCACATCGCGCACCTCGGCACCGTGGTGACCAATTTCACCCTCATCCGCGCGGGTGCGATGCATCGTGCCAATGGGGGCTACCTCCTGCTGGACGCCGTCAAGGTATTGAGCCAGCCCTACGCCTGGGAAGGTCTCAAGCGCACGCTCAAATCCGGAGCCGTGCGTGTCGAGGCCCTCTCACAAGCGCTGGGCTGGGGCAGCATGTCACCCCTGGAGCCGGATCCCATCCCCCTGGCCGTCAAGGTGATCCTCTTCGGCGAACCCTTGCATTACCACCTGCTCAGGGAACTGGATCCGGAATTCGCCGAACTGTTCAAGGTGGCGGCGGATTTCGGCAGCGAGGTTGCGCGCAACGCGCACAACGAGCGCAGCTATGCCCGCCTGCTTGCGGCGCAGGCGCGCGGCAGCGGCACCCGTCCGCTGCATCGCACCGCCGTGGCGCGCCTGGTGGAGGACAGCGCGCGCAACGCCGGCGACGCGGAAAAGCTATCCACCCGCATCGCCGACCACCGCGACCTGCTGCTGGAAGCGGACCATTACGCCGCTGGAGATGGGCTGGACACCATCCGGGCCGCGCAGATCGATCAGGCCCTGGCGGCACGCAGGCGCCGTGCCGCACACCTGCGCGAGGACGTGCAGGACGCCATCCTGCGCGACACCCTGCTGATCTCCACCGGCGGCAGCCACGTCGGGCAGGTCAACGGCCTGGCGGTCGTCGACCTCGGGGAGGATTTCATCTACGCCCACCCGGTACGCATCACGGCGACGGCCCGCCTGGGGGAAGGCGACGTCATCGACATAGAGCGCGAAGCCGAACTGGGAGGCGCCATCCATTCCAAGGGTGTCATGATCCTGTCCTCCTTCCTTGCTTCGCGCTATTCCCACAACATCCCGCTGTCGCTCTCCGCCAGCCTGGTTTTCGAGCAGTCCTATGCTCCGGTGGAGGGCGACAGCGCCTCCCTGGCGGAACTCTGCGCGCTGCTTTCG
>JAJXXS010000275.1 GCA_021780975.1 Pseudomonadota bacterium | reverse complement strand
TAGCTGAAACCGCCGACCAGTGCCGTGATGGCGCCGTTCTTGGGATCGAGGGCGACAAAGGCGGCCTCGACCGCCGGCAGTTCACTGACTTCCCAGCCGCTGCCCGTTTTTACGAGCCGGATGACGTCGCCTACCTTGAGGTGGCGTTCGGCCGCGGGTTTGCTGGTCCAGGTGGCGACGAACTTGAGGGCCGCCGGCGCCAGGTCGACGGTCTTTCCGGCACCGATATAAGCCTCCAGGGTTTTGCCGTGTTCACCGATCACGATCGCCGGGACGAGATCATGCACGGGATAAAGGTCGCTGAGGGCGTCCTGCGCCGCTTTCTGGCGGGCATCCGCATCTTCCGGCAACACCAGATGCTTTTCCGGGCCGCGGTAGCCGTGGCGCTGGTCGTAGGCCATGACGCCTTTCCACAGCGCCTGGTCGGCTGCTTCCTGCTGGCTTTTCAGCAGCGTGGTGTAGGCCTTATAGCCGGTCGTGTAGATCGCGTCGCCGTATTGGTCGTAGAGGGCCTGGCGCACCATTTCCGCTGCGTAGTTGGCCCATACGTCGACCCAGGGATGATCGTGACGCACGACGATCTTCTCCTTCATCGCATGCTGGTACTGGGCCGGCGTGATGAATTTGAGTGCGAGCATGCGGCCCAGCACATATTCCTGCCGAGTCTTGGCGCGTCGCATGCTGGCGATGGGGTTGTAGATGGAAGGCCCCTTGGGCAGACCTGCCAGCATGGCGAATTCGGCGAGATCAAGCCTGTCAAGGGGCTTGCCGAAATAGGTGCGTGCGGCCGCTTCGAAGCCATAGGCGCGCTGCCCCAGGTAAATCTGGTTGATATAAAGCTCTAGTACCTTGTCCTTCGACAACTCGCGGTTGATCTTGATGGCTAGCAGCGCTTCCGAGAGTTTGCGTGTATAGGTCTTCTCGGAGGATAGATAAAAATTGCGCGCCACCTGCATGGTCAGCGTACTGGCGCCTTCGCGCTTGCCACCCGACACAAGGTTGGCCAGTGCGGCGCGGAATATGCCCATGACGTCAATGCCGCCATGTTCGTAGAAGCGTTCATCTTCGGCGGCGATGATGGCCTGCTTCATGAGCAGCGGAACCTTGTCGATGGGGACGAAGGTGCGGCGCTGCTCACCGAACTCGCCGATGAGGGCGCCATCTGCCGTATAGATGCGCAACGGCAGCTTGGGTTTGTAGTCCCGCAGGGCCTCCAGGGGGGGCAGATTGGGGTAGATGAGGGCTGCCGCCAACCCTGCCAGGCCGGCGCCTGCTATTCCCAGGGCCAGAAATAAGGCCAGGGGGTAGTGCCACCATTTGGAAAACATGCCTGATGACTCTCTAAAGTTTCGCAGGATTATAGGCGTTATGAGTGTCGGAAATCGAACGGCGCCGATGAAAAGCCATGTCCGGCAACACGGCGCAGGTATTGCAACCCGCTTGTCGGCGACCTTTTTGTGGGGCTGGCGATAGGCACGACACCCGAGGTGACCCTTGCGCTTCGAACTCAATTTGGATGTCTTTACCACCAAGACGCCGCCCATGCTGGGGCTCGATGTGAGCACCACTTCGGTCAAGCTGGTGGAACTGGCGGACGCTGGAAAGGGCACCTATCGCCTGGAGCGTTACGCCGTGGTGCCACTGCCCAAGGAGGCCGTGACCGATGGCAACATCGCGAACATGGAGCAGGTGGTCGAGGCGGTGAAAACTGCCTGGAAGGAATTGGGTTCGCGCGTGCGCCATGTGGTCATGGCATTGCCTGCCTCGGCTGTCATCACCAAGAAAATCATGGCGCCGGGTGGTCTGGGCGAGATCGAACTGGAAAACCAGGTGGAGGCGGAAGCCAATCAGGCCATCCCCTTTTCCCTGGACGAGGTCAATCTCGATTTCCAGGTGCTGGGTCCGGTGCCCAACAGCCCCAATGATGTGCAGGTGCTGCTGGTGGCCGCGCGCAAGGAAAAAGTCGAGGATCGCGTTGCGGTGGCAGAGGGTGCAGGACTCAAGCCCCTGGTGATGGATGTCGAATCCTATGCCACGGTCACCGCCTATCAGCTCATCGCCAATTTGCTTCCCAACCGAGGGGCGGGGCAGACAGTGGCGATCCTGGATATCGGCGCCAACAACATGCACATCAACGTGCTGCACGACAGCGAACCCGTTTATCTGCGGGAACATGGCTTCGGCGCGGCGCAACTCAATCAGGAGATTGCGCGCCGCTACGGCATGACCAGCGAGGAGGCGGACCAGGCGAAACGCCGCGGCACCCTGCCGGACAGTTACGAGGCAGAGGTGCTGCAACCGTATGCGGAAACCTTGGCGATGGAAATCGCGCGTGCGCTGCAACTCTTTACCACCTCGACGCAGTTTCACAAGGTCGATCAGATCCTGCTTGCCGGCGGTGGCGCGGCGATCCCCGCCCTCGACGAGGTGGTGGCCAATCGCACAGGTGTTCCCACCATCGTCGTCAATCCGTTTTCCAACATGGCTCTGGGCAACAAGGTGAAGCCCCAAGAGCTGACTCGCGACGCGCCGTCCTTGTTCGTGGCGTGCGGCCTTGCCATGCGGAGGTTTGACCCCCAATGACGATACGCATCAACCTGCTCCCGCACCGGGAGATCAAGCGTGCTGGGCGCCGCCGCCAGCTCAATGTCATGCTGGCAACGGCCGCGGTTGTCGGCGTGGGGGTCGTGGTCGTGGGCCACACCATCATCGCGGCGCGCGTCGACAACCAGCAGGCCCGCAACCAGTACCTCACCGAACAGATCGCCAAACTAGACACCCAGATTGGGCAGATCAGCAAAATCAAGGAGGAAACGCACGCTCTGCTGGAACGCAAGCGAGTGGTCGAGACCTTGCAGGACAATCGCACGGAGGTGGTCCATCTGTTCGACCAGCTCATCAAGCTGCTGCCCGAGGGCATGTATTTGAACTCGGTCAAGGAAAGTGGCAAGACCCTGACCATCAACGGCTACGCTCAGTCCAGTGCGCGGGTTTCCACGCTCATGCGCAGCCTAGAGGCATCGCAGTGGTTCAAGAAACCGAGCCTGGTGGAAATCAAGGCTGCCACGGTCAACAACCTCAGGGCCAATGAATTCACCCTCAACGTGCAGCTGACCCACACCGCGGATGCAGACGGCAAGGGCAAGAAGGCGGGATCATGAACATCAGCGACCTCAATAACCTGGATCTCAAGACCGTCGCCGATTGGCCCATGCCGGCCAAATTCGGCCTGCTGGGCGCCCTTTTCGTCGTCATCGTGCTGGCCGGGTGGTGGTTCGACTGGCGCGGCAATCTGGCCATCCTAAGCGCCGATCAGGCCAAGGAGCAGCAGTTGCGCCAGACCTTCCTGACCAAGAAAGCCCAGGCCGTGAACCTCGACGCCTACACGAAGCAGCTGGCCGACATCAAACAATCCTTCGGTGCCTTGCTCAAGCAGCTGCCCAATCGCCAGGAAATGGATGCCCTGATCACCGATATCAATCAGGCCGGTTTGGGGCGCGGGCTGCAGTTCGATCTGTTCAAGCCGGGCGCTGAACAAAATACGGAGTTCTATGCCGTGTTGCCCATCCAGATCCGAGTCACTGGCGGCTACCATGACCTGGGGGCCTTCGCCAGCGATGTCGCGAAGCTGCCGCGCATCGTTACCCTGGACGACATATCCATCACTCCCAACAAGGATGGCAGCCTTACGATGGATGCCACGGCGCAGACCTATCGCTACCTGGACGACGATGCATCGGCCTCAGGCAAGAAAGCCAAAGGGAAAAAATCATGAAGCGACTAGTTTTCCTGCTTCCTGTTCTGCTGGTCGGCTGCGGCCATGGCGGCATGTCCGATCTCAAGCAGTTCGTCGCGGACTCTGGCAATGGTCTGCAGGGCAAGGTCGAACCGTTACCGCAGGTGAAGCCCTATGAGCCGTTCACCTACAACGATTTCAATCTTCCTGATCCCTTCAAGCCGCGCAAGCTGGCGCCAGCAGGAGGGGGTGGTCTGCAGCCCGATTTCAACCGGCCGAAGGAGCCTCTGGAGGCGTATTCGCTGGAAACCCTTAAAATGGTCGGCACCATCAAGAAGCATGGCGATGAGGAAGCCCTGATCAAGACTCCCGACAACGCGATCTATCACGTGCATGTGGGCAACTACATGGGGCAGGATTTCGGCCGCATCACCAGCATAGACAACAACCAGGTCACCCTGCAGGAAACCGTGCAGGACAGCGGCGGCGATTGGACACATCGCACCAGCACATTGAATTTGCAGGAAACTCCCTGATACCGAGAGAACCGAGGCAGACATGAAAAACACCGTTCACGCCGCTTACAAGTTTTCCTGGCCCTGGCTTATCGGCCTGGCTGCCCTGCTGCTGTTCGGCACCGCGCTGCAGGCACGCGCCGCAGACGGGCCGCCCACGGAGAATGCCGTGGTCTCGGTAGAGCCTGCCACGCTGCCCGGTGGCCGCCTGGTGGTCCGCATCGGTCTGAAGGAGCCCTTGAAGGCCAACCCCACTGGGTTTTCTGTGGGCAACCCGCCGCGCATCGCGCTCGATCTGCCCGACACCGCCAACGCCCTCGGCAAGAACGCCGTCAGCGTGAACCAGGGACCGCTCGGCAGCATCAATGTCGTGCAGGCAGGCAACCGCACGCGTTTGGTGTTCAACCTCAATCAGGCTGCCAAATACGACACCCAGGTGCAGGGGAAGTATCTTATCGTCGGCCTGGGTGCCACGGCCATGGAAACCGCTAGCGCGGGGAGCGGGCATTTCGCCGAGCCTGCGGTCGGTGGCGCGCATCACGCCATCCGCAATATCGACTTTGAACGCGGCGCTGACGGCGGCGCGCGCATCGTTACCACCTTGTCCGACAGCCAGGCCGGGATCAACATCCGCGAGGACTCGAAAGGCGTGGTGGTCGACTTCATCAACACCGAACTGCCCAAAATCCTGCAGCGCAAGGCCGACGTGTCGAGCTTCGGCACGCCGGTGCAGGATGTCGAAAGCTATGCGCTGGGTGACAACACCCGCATGGTGATCCAGCCCACAGGCAACTGGGACTATTCCGCCTATCAAATGGACAACCAGTTCGTCGTCGAGGTGAAGCCCGTTAAGGCCGGAGAGGACATGTCCGGCAAGCCCAAGTACACGGGCGAGAAGCTGTCGCTCAACTTCCAGAACGTGGACGTCCGCTCGGTGCTGCAGGTGATCGCCGACTTCACCGGCCTCAACATCGTGGCTAGCGATTCTGTCACCGGCTCGCTTACCCTGCGGCTCAAGGACGTGCCCTGGGATCAGGCGCTGCATATTATCCTGGAGGCCAAGGGCCTGGGCATGCAGAAATCCGGCAATGTCATCTGGGTAGCACCCAAGGCGGAGATACTAGCCCGGGAGAAAGAAGAGCTTGCCGGCAAGGAAGCCGTGGAGGCTCTGGAACCCTTGGTGACGGAATACATTCCGCTCAACTACCTGCGTGCCGATGACGCGCAGAGCATCCTCTACGGCTATGCCGCCGGCGCCGCGCGCAACTCTGCCAATAATTCGGTGGACTGCTCGACCCAGGCGCAGGGCATTACCGCCTCCACCAGCACTGGCATGACGCAGCAGCAGTCACCGGCGCAGCAGGGCGGCGGTGAGCAGGGCAGCCAGAAGATACTTTCCAAGCGGGGCCGTGCTACCTACGATCTCAAGACCAACACTTTGATCGTCACCGACACGCCGCAGAAGATCCAGCAGATCCGCCAATTGCTG
>JAJXXS010000097.1 GCA_021780975.1 Pseudomonadota bacterium | reverse complement strand
CGCCGCCGGGGCGGCCTCCGCGGCGGCCTCTGGCGCGGGCTGTGCCGCTTCCGCAGCGGCGGCCTCCGGCGCCGCCGCGGCTTCGGCGGGCGGTGCTTCCGCTTCCGCTACCGGGGCCACGGGTTCCGCGGCGACCACTTCGGGGACGGCGGCCGGCGGGGCCTCTACGGTCACTTCCGGCTCAACCACCGGCGCTTCCACGGGCGCTTCCACGGGCGCTTGAACTTCCTCCAGTGTCGCTTCGGCGGCGGCCTGCGGCACGGCCTCGCCTCCCGCCGCGGTGTCGCGCTTGACGTAGGTGCGCTTCTTGCGCACTTCCACCTGGATGGTGCGCGCGCGTCCGGTGCTGTCGGATTTCTTGATTTCCGTCGTCTGCTTGCGGGTGAGGGTGATCTTGGTCTTGCCGGGGGCATCCGCGCCGCCGTGCATGCGGCGCAGATAATCCAGCAGCAGGCTCTTGTCTGTTTCGGTGACCATGTCGTCGGCGTGCTCCTTGGCGACGCCGGCAGCCTTCAGCTGCTCCAGCAGAAGGTCTGGAGAAAGCTTGAGTTCCTGGGCAAATTGCGTGACGTTCATGGGCGTCCTTTAGGCAAACCACGGGGCGCGCGCGGTCATGATGAGCTGCTTGGCGCGCTCCGTTTCCATGCCGGTGAGTTCCACCAAATCGTCCACGGCGAGATCGGCGAGATCTTCCGCGGTGTGCACCCCCTTGCTCGCCAGCGTGCGCGCGGTGTCTTCGTCCATGCCGTCCAGGGAGAGGAGGTCTCCCGCCGAGGTCTCGACTTTTTCTTCCCCGGCAATGGCCGCGGTGAGCAGGGCATTGCGCGCACGGTTGCGCAGCTCGTTGATGATGTCGTCGTCGAAGGACTCGATCTCCTGCATCTCGGCGAGGGGCACATAGGCCACCTCCTCCAGCGAGGAGAAGCCCTCGTCGACGAGGATTTGCGCGACTTCCTCATCGACGTCGAGCTGCGCCATGAAGAGGTTGCGGATGGTCTCGGTTTCGCTCGCCTGCTTCTCGGCGGCTTCCTGCTCGGTGACGAGGTTGATCTCCCAGCCGGTCAGCTCGGATGCGAGGCGCACGTTCTGGCCGCTCGCGCCGATGGCCTTGCCGAGCTGGTCCTCCTCCACCACCACGTCCATGCTGTGCTTCTCCTCGTCGACGACGATGCGCGAGACTTCCGCGGGCGCGAGGGCATTGATGACGAACTGGGCCGGGTCGGGCGACCAGAGGATGATGTCGACGCGCTCGCCCGCCAGTTCATTGGTGACGGAGGTGACGCGCGAGCCGCGCAGGCCGATGCAGGTGCCGATGGGGTCGATGCGCTGGTCGTTGGATTTCACCGCGATCTTGGCGCGCAGGCCGGGGTCGCGCGCGGCGGCCTTGATCTCCATGAGGCCTTCCTCGATCTCCGGCACTTCCAGCTCGAACAGCTTGACGATGAACTCCGGCGCCGTACGCGAGAGCACCAGCTGCGGCCCGCGCGCGCTGCGCTCGATGCGCGACAGATAGGCGCGCACGCGGTCGCCGACGCGCAGGTTCTCGCGCGGGATCATCTGGTCGCGGTGCAGAAAGCCCTCCACGCGGCCCGATTCGATGATGGCGTTGCCGCGGTCCATGCGCTTGACCATGCCGGTGACGAGATGCTCCTTGCGCGCAAGGAAGTCGTTCAGGATCTGCTCGCGCTCGGCGTCGCGGATGCGCTGCAGGATCACCTGCTTGGCGGCCTGCGCACCGATGCGGCCGAATTCCACGGCTTCCAGCGGCTCTTCCAGGTAGTCGCCGAGCTGCGCTTCGGGGTGCTCGTCGCGCACGTCCACGAGGAGCACCTGGCGGTCCTCGCTTTCCAGCTCCTGCTCGGACACCACCTGCCAGCGCCGGAAGGCCTCGTAATCGCCGCTCTCCCGATCGATCTCCACGCGCACGTCCACGTCGCCGGGGAAGCGTTTTTTGGTGGCGGAGGCCAGGGCCAGCTCAAGGGCGCCGAAGACTATGTCCTTGTCGACGTTCTTCTCCCGCGCCAGGGCGTCCACCAATAGCAAGATTTCGCGGCTCATCGTTTAATCCTCACACTTCCAAACATGGCCTGTCAGGCGAACTCCGGCTTGAGGCGGGTGATTTCCACCGCCACCAGGTCCACGTCGAGCGGCCTGCCGTCCACTTCGAGCAGCAGGCGGCCGCCTTCCAGGCCTATCAATTTTCCCGTCAGCTTGCGCCGGTTCTCCAGGGGCGTGCGCAGCTTGACCGTCACCTCGCGCCCGGCGAAGCGCGCGTAGTCCGCGGGCTTCAGCAGGGGGCGGTCCAATCCGGGGGACGATACCTCCAGCCGCTCGTAGGGGATGTTCTCCACCACGAACAGGCGCGACAGATGATTGCTGGCCGTCGCGCAGTCATCCACCGTGATGCCTCCCGGCTTGTCAATGAACACCTGTATCAATCCGCCGCGGCCCGACACCACCTGCACCAGTTCATAGCCCAGGGCCGACAAGGCGGGTTCCATCACGGCCTGCAGCGTCATTTGAGCCCCACAAACAAAAAATGGGCGCACCGCCCATCGAAAAATTCGAAAACGAAATTATACAGAGGTTTACCCCCCTGTTGAAAGATTGTCAGTGGTTTCCCCTGAATTATATAGGCCGCCAGGCCGGGAATCGGCGGCGCGGACAAGGCACCGGGCGCAAGCGCCGCGGCTGTGGTGGTGCGCCCAGCCGGAATCGAACCGGCACGGCCTCAACGGCCGAGAGATTTTCCTGCCACTTCGGCTTTCGCCGCCGCGCCGCGGGCGCGTTCGTGGTCTGGACTTTGTCTTGGCCCTGGCCCGGTCACCTGCCGGACTTTAGGCCCCCGCCGTCAAGTCTCTGCACGTTCCGGCCAGGCTACCCGGCCGGTTTCGCTCAGCGTTGCCTCGCCCGACGGGCAGGGGGTTCGCTGAATTTGACGGGATTCACGCGGAGGCTTTCGCACCCCGGTGCTCAAATCGTGGATCCAAGTCTCTTGTGTCTACCAATTCCACCATGGGCGCGGTGAAAACGCTCCGCATTCTAACAGGCGTACGGGCTATTGCAGGCAGGGCGCTGCGTCTGCGGGCACGTTGTTCGGCCGCGCGGGCATAAAAAAACGGGCGCTTGCGCGCCCGTCTTTGCCTGACTGACTAGCGGCTTGTGGCCGCGGCCGATCAGAAGGTGTGGACCATGCCCACGGAGATGATGGAGGGGCTGTCGCCGGCTGCGCCGGTGGTTGTACCAGTGCCGTAGCCAGTGCCCGGAGCATAGTAGGCGTTGGTGCCGAAGCCCACGCCATAGCTCGCGCTGCTGTCGTTGCTGACTTTCTGGTACTGGGCGATCAGCTTGGTGCGCTTGGAGAACACGTAGTCGGCGCCCACGGCGTAGGAATTCGCGCCGGTGTTGCTGGTGTTGCTCAGGCTGCCGGCATGGCTCCAGGCCGCTTTCAGCACGATGTTGCCGGTGACGTTGTAGGCGCCGTCCAGCATGTAGGCGCTGCGGGTGTAGCTAATGCCGCTGGCGGTGTTGTCCACAGTGGCGCGTTCATAAATCAGGCCAACCTTGCCGGGGCCGAAGTCGTAGCCCACACCGCCCTTCCAGGCGTTGTTGTCGAGCGGGTTGCCGGAGGCAACCAGGGTGCCAAGCGTATAGCCAGTCACTTTGTTGTGCTTCTCGTAGGCCAGGGTCGCGTAGATCGGACCGTTGCTGTACATGCCGGCCACCGACCAGGCGTCGGCGTTGGAAGCCGTGCCGTTGCCCGTTTCATTGCCTGCCACATAGGCGGCGATGGCGCTGAAGCCGGAGAAGTTGGGGGTCACATAGGCGATGACGTTGCCGGGGCGCTGCGCAAAGACGGACACGCCGTCGATGTTACCCATGATGTTGCGGTAGTCAGCGGGTTCGTTGGAGAACACGTCCAGACGGCCAGTGGCCATCTTGTAGGGGGTGCCATGCTTGCCCAGCAGCACGGTGCCGAAGTCGTTGCTCTTCAGGCCGACGAAGGTGTTGCGATAGACGAAGCTGGTGCCGCCCGACAGCGCGCCGGATTTGGACAGGTTGTTGTTGCCGCCTTCGGCGTCGAAGCCGACTTCCAACTGGTAGACGGCCGCCAGGCCCCCGCCGAGGTCTTCGGCGCCCTTGAAGCCGATGTAGGAGTTGTCGGAGGACACCTGGTACAGGGTCTTGTCCTGGCCAGCGACGCTGGTGTCGGTGTTCAGCACGTTGTAGGTGGCAGCGATGCGGCCGTAGATGTCGACGTTGCTGGTGGCCGCGTAGGAGGCGGCGGGGGCGGCAAAGGCAGTGGCCAGGGCCGCGATGAGAACTTTCTTCATTACTTGCTCCTTATATATATGAGGGCTCTTAAAGCAGTCTCGTCCTCAGGAGGACAGGGCCATTATCGGGAAGCCCTGTGACGCTACCAAGGGTTTTGTTGCATTCTTTACACTTCGTAAACTCGAGTGTGGTCTATACGCCACACTCGAGTTCGGTCCCGGCGGTCCCCGCGCCAGGCTGCATCGGCGTGGCGGTCCAACGCGCGGGCCGGGCTGGCGCGGTGCCAGCGGGCGCGTGCCGCGAGGCATCGTCGCGCACAAGCACTGAAAATACGATTAAGAAAAGCGCTGCGCGCCGAGGGGACACTGCCAGGGTATGCGTGGGGGTGGCGAGCGCAGTGGAGGGGATGGCGGCGGGGGTCGGAATCGCAAATGTCGTTGGGGCCGTGTAAACACGGGGTTGCCGCACGACACCCGAAAACGATGCCACTAAATACCCCACGGAGACGATTGGTTTAGCGTTTGTTTGCGGGGTGATCAACTTTTCAGCATGCTCGCTGATGGCAATGCATCGCAACGCGAAGCGCAGTTTTGCGAGGCATCGCCCCGCAAAGGGCCGCCTAGTCAAGTGTGATTGGCCTCTGCATGGAGCTTGAGTCCTAGAGCGCCGATTACCTTGAGTATGGTGTCGAAGCCGGGGCTACGGTCACCGGAAAGTGCCTTATAGAGGCTTTCGCGGGACAAGCCGGCGTCCCTGGCTACTTGGGCCATGCCCTTGGCGCGGGCGATGTCGCCAAGCGCCTTGGCGATAAAGGCGGCATCGCCGTCCGCCTCTTCAAGGCAGGCTTCGAGATAGGCGGCCATTTCCTCTGGGGTTCTGAGATGTTCCGCAACGTCATAGCGAGTGGTGGCAGTTTTGCTCATGGCGGCTACTCCGACAGATTTCGAGCGAGGCGTAAGGCTGCTTTGATGTCCTTGGCTTGGGTGCTCTTGTCGCCACCTGCCAGAAGAATAATCAGCTCACGCCCTCGCGGCTTGAAGTACACCCGATAACCGGGGCCGTAGTTGATTCGCAACTCGGAAACACCTTCGCCGACGGGCTCTGCATCACCCGGGTTGCCGGCTGCAAGACGCTCGATCCTGGCTTGAACCTTGGCGCGAGCCTGAATGTCCCGCAACGCGTCGAGCCATTGGGCAAAGAGGTCGGTTTTCCGAATCTCGATCATGCAACACCGTAGCCTTGTGGCTACATATTGTCAATCGCCACACGGTGCTGAAGGTGGCCAGTCGCTTCCGCGGATTTGTTTGGTCTTTGCAGGGGTTCTGCGCGCTGGCGCCGGGCCATGGAGGTCTTGATGGAGGCGGGGGTCGGAATCGAACCGGCGTAGACGGCTTTGCAGGCCGCTGCATAACCACTTTGCTACCCCGCCGCACACTGCTTCGCGCGGGAGCCATGCCCGCAACGAAAAGG
>JAJXXS010000103.1 GCA_021780975.1 Pseudomonadota bacterium | reverse complement strand
TGGCGCCCCGAACACGAATCGAACGTGTGACCTACCCCTTAGGAGGGGGTTGCTCTATCCACTGAGCTACCGGGGCGGAGAAGCGGCGCCGCTGCGAGAAATCCAGCCGGTCTCGCTCGGTGGCCTGGATTTCGAAGCTTGAGGCTGCGTATGTTATCCGAATTCGGGCCAGATACGCCCACGCGTGCCGGAGCGCCGCCGGCGTAGCTGAGTGCTGAAAGGGGGCCTGATGTTGGCATGCAGGGATGTCGCTTGCTGATAGAAAGCTGGGTGGGCGCGCCTGACCAAACAATAAAAACCATTCTATTGCTATTGCTACTAAGTATAATTAACTAGTAATTAAACTTGACATGCTGTCTTCGCGCCGAGTCCACCCGCTTTGGGATCCGGGCATGGTTTGGATATGCATCTGGGCTCACGCTGGGCAGCCACGGGATGGGTGAGACAACGCGATTCACAGAGGCCGACGACAGGAAATTCTTACTCTTTCTCCGGGAGGCAAGACAAGATGATCAAACCTATCTCGATCGCCGTGCTGATTGCCATGGGCGCCGCGCCCGGTATATCCGTCGCGACGGCCACTTTCGGCTCGCTGGCCAACTTTGATGCAGTAAACGATACCGGTACGACCGCGCACGGCTTCGAAATCGAGCTTGAAGGCATTAGCAAGAGCGACGTCATCGATGTCTTTGGCCTGAACCGCAATTTCGGCACCTCGTCACCCGGCGACGTCGAGCGCTATGGCGTTCCCACGGTCGACGATCTCACCGACGGCGTAGGTCAGGTGATCGGCGTCAGGATCACCTACCAGGCGCAGTATTCCGGCGGCGCTTGGAGTGCCGGTACGGCATCGGGCACCTTCAACACCCCGGGTGAAAGCTGCTGGAGTTTCGGCAACGTCGGCTACCCTTCGGTGCCCTGCGATCACTTCGGCGTGAGCACGCTCGGTACCCCAACCAAGACCACCTACAGCTGGCTGGTTGAATCGGCTACCCCGGGCGTTCTGACCCAGGCGGCAGTGGCCATTCCGTCGGTCACGTTCACGCCGCCACCACCGCCGACGCCCCTCAATCCCGCGCCGCCCGTGGTTGCCGCGATTCAGGCGGTCAACGTGAATGTCGCCGTTCCCCAGGACAATGCCTATTGGGTCAAAATCGTGCAGACAACCCTGCCGGACAACGTGGACCTGAACGAGCTGATGGGCGGCGACAATCCCTTCGCGGTGGCCGCCATCGCCGATATGAACAACACGCCGGAAACAGAAATCGAATGGCAGGTGCTGCAGCCGGGCAAGGTCGATGAAGTTACCAAGGCCGTCAACATGAACCCAGGGGACGACGCGCTGGTGGTGCGCTTTGAGTTCTACAAATATCTGGGCAGGTTCGATGGCGAGGGCCTGGTGGACCCGCTGCCGGAACAAACCCCGGTGGGTAACCAGATGAACCAGTGGGTCGGGAATTATGTTGGCGAACAGATAGCGGGCTTCAATGCCAATCAGATCGCCGCCGTGCCCGAGCCTAGTGCCTACGCGACGATCTTGGCAGGCCTCGGCCTCGTTGGTTTGGCAGTGCGGCGGCGGCGGCGAGCGACCGCCAGCTGACGCCCACGCGGTTTTTCCAATCGCCCCTGCGGGGCCGCCATCATTTTTGGCCTGGGCTGGCCTGCTTTTGAGCAAATCTTGGTCGTCGCGCAGCCCCTCCTTCGGGTCGTCCTGGGGGTCGCGGATTTTCCGTGTGCGGGTTGGAGACACCAACTCGCGAGTGCCGGGGCTATGCGGGACGCACCTGCGCGGTGATGAAACCCGAAAACCGGCGGGGGAGTTTTCTCGCCATCGCCCGCGGTCTGGTCACGCCAGCAGCAACAGTCGGAAGTCATTGACGTTGGTGCGCGTAGGGCCGGTCATGACCAGGCCGCCACGCTCCCGGAAGAATTCGTAAGCGCAGTTCTCCGCCAGCGCGCGGTGTGCCGCAGTAAGGTCGGCCGGGGAGCGCACCATGTCCGGGCGCAGCAGGGCGCCGGCGTTGTCTTCGCTGCCGTCGATGCCATCGCTGTCGCAGGCCAGAGCCCAGAGATTTGGGGTGCCTGCCAGTTGCAGGCCCAGCGCCAGAAGATAGGTGCTGTTGCGACCGCCGCGGCCCTCAGGGTTGGCGACCTGTACCGTGCTCTCGCCTCCCGACAACCAGGCATGGGGCCGGGGCCCGCCTTGCGCAAAGTGATCGCGCACCAATAGCGCGTGAGCACGGGCAAGGCGCACCGCGTCGTCCTCTACTTCTCCGAGATTGCTAACCGGAACGCCGGTCGCTGCTAAGCGGCCGGCGGCGGCCGCGAGAAACTCCCGGGCGCCGCCGATGACCCGGTTTTCCACTCGCTCGAACAAGGCGTCGTTCGGCTTGGGAGTTTCAGGCACTCGGCGGGCCGCGCCATTTTCGAGGTGTCGCACTACGGCGGCAGGCGCTGCTATGTCGTAGCGTTGCAGTATCGCCAGGGCGTCGCCGTAGGTGCCGGAGTCGGGGGTGCAGGGGCCGCTGGCGATGTCGGACGGATCGTCGCCCACCACGTCGGAGAGTATCAGCGCAGAGACCTTGGCCGAGGTGGCGGCCGCCACGCGGCCGCCGGAAAAACGCGTGAGATGCTTGCGCACCGTGTTGATGTCCTGGATGGGCGCCCCGCTGGCGAGCAGGGATTTGGTGACGGCGCGTAGCTCCTTGAGGGTCAAACCCTCTAGCGGAGCGGCGAGCAAACTGGAACCGCCGCCCGAGATGAGACACACCAGCAAGTCGTCAGGCCCCAGACCGCCCGCAAGTTCCAGCATGCGGCGCGCCGCTGCCTCGCCGCGGCCGTCGGGCAGTGGGTGCGACGCTTCCACGACCTCGATCGCCCTGGTGGGCAGGCCGTGGCCATAACGGGTCACCACCAGGCCTGCCAAGGGAGCGCTCTCGGGCCAGTGCTTTTCCACGGCGGCCGCCATGCTGGCAGCCGCCTTGCCGCCGCCGACCACCAAGGTGCGGCCGGCGGGCGGAGCGGGCAACTGGGGTGGAAGGATCTGCAGCGGGTCGACCGCGGCCAGCGCGGCGCGGAAGGTGTCCAGCAGCAGCGCTTCCGGTTGCATCACGGGCGTTTGCGGCCGAGCACCGGCTTGAGATAATGCCCGGTGTGGCTGGCCGGGTTTTTCGCCACGTCTTCCGGCGGGCCCTCCGCGATGATGCGCCCACCCCCCGCCCCGCCCTCGGGGCCGAGGTCGACCAGCCAGTCCGCGGTCTTGATGACATCCAGGTTGTGCTCGATCACCACGACGGTGTTGCCGGCATCGCGCAGCCGGTGCAGCACTTTGAGCAGCAGGTCGATGTCGTGAAAGTGCAGGCCGGTCGTAGGCTCGTCCAGGATGTAGAGCGTGCGCCCGGTGTCGCGCTTGGAAAGTTCGAGCGACAGCTTGACGCGCTGCGCCTCGCCGCCGGAGAGCGTGGTGGCGGACTGGCCTAGGCGGATGTAACCCAAGCCCACGTCCATGAGGGTTTGCAGCTTCTTGGCCACGGCGGGCACCGCGCTGAAGAAATCGAGCGCTTCTTCCACCGTCATTTCCAGCACTTGGTAAATGGTCTTGCCCTTGTAGTGTATCTCCAGGGTTTCGCGGTTGTAGCGGCTGCCGTGGCACACATCGCAGGGCACGTAGATATCCGGCAGGAAGTGCATTTCCACCTTGATGACGCCGTCGCCCTGGCAGGCTTCGCAGCGCCCGCCCTTGACGTTGAAGGAGAAGCGCCCCGGTCCGTAGCCGCGCCCGCGCGCTTCCGGCACGCCGGCAAAGAGATCGCGGATCGGGGTGAAGAGCCCCGTGTAGGTGGCGGGGTTGGAGCGCGGCGTGCGGCCGATGGGGCTTTGGTCGACGGCGATGACCTTGTCGAAGAATTCCAGTCCCTTGAGGTCGGCGTGGGCGGCGGGTTCCTCCGCGGAACCGTAAAGATGGCGCGCCACCGCGCGGTAGAGCGTGTCGTTGACCAGGGTGGACTTGCCGGAGCCCGACACGCCGGTGACGCACACCAGCAAGCCGACCGGCAAGTGCAGGTCGACGCCTTGCAGGTTGTTCCCCTGGGCCTGCTCCAGAACGAGCATGCGCTTGGGGTCGGGCTTGCGGCGTTTGGCGGGGATGGCGATGCTGCGCTGCCGCGCCAGATATAGTCCGGTCAGGGAGTTGGGGTTGGCAATGACGGCCTCGGGCGGCCCCTCGGCGACCACCTGCCCGCCGTGCTCGCCTGCCCCGGGGCCCATGTCCACCAGGTAGTCGGCGGCGCGGATGGCGTCCTCGTCGTGCTCCACCACGAGGACGGAGTTGCCGAGGTCGCGCAGATGCTTGAGGGTGTCGAGCAGGCGGTCGTTGTCGCGCTGGTGCAGGCCGATGGAGGGTTCGTCGAGCACGTACATGACGCCGGTCAGGCCGGAGCCGATTTGCGAAGCGAGGCGGATGCGCTGGGCTTCGCCGCCCGAGAGCGTGTCGGCGGAACGGTTGAGTGACAGGTAATCCAGTCCGACGTTGACCAGAAAGCCCAGGCGCGCATTGATCTCGTGGATGATCTTTTCCGCCACCTGGGCGCGTTGACCGACGAGTTTGAGATCCTGGAAAAAGGCCAGCGTGTCCTTGAGCGGCCGTTCGCTGATCTGCGGCAGGCTCGCATCGCCCACGTAGACGTGGCGCGCTTCCCGCCGCAGGCGGGTGCCCTCGCAGGAGGGGCAGGGCTTGGTGTTGAGGTACTTGGCCAGTTCCTCGCGCACGGCCACGGAATCCGTCTCGCGATAGCGCCGCTCTAGATTCTTGAGGATGCCCTCGAAGGCGTGCTTGCGCGTGCCCCAGCCGCCCTTTTCGCCCAGGTAGCGGAAGGCGATCTCCTCGCGCCCGCTGCCGTGCAAAAGGATCTCGCGGATGCGCTCAGGCAGCTTCTCATAGGGTGTGTTCAGGTCAAAACCGTAGTGCAGCGCCAGACTTTGCAGCATCTGATAGAAAAACTGGTTGCGCCGGTCCCAGCCCTTGATGGCGCCCGCCGCGAGCGACAGGTGGGGAAAGGCGACCACGCGCTCGGCGTCGAAGAAGGTCACGGCGCCGAGGCCGTCGCACTCGGGGCAGGCGCCCATGGGGTTGTTGAAGGAGAACAGCCGCGGCTCCAGCTCCGGCAGCGCATAGTCGCACACCGGGCAGGCGAACTTGGCGGAGAAGAGATGCTCGCGGCCGGTGTCCATTTCCACCCCGAGGGCGCGCCCGTCGGCATGGCGCAGCGCGGTCTCCAGGGATTCCGCCAGGCGCTGCTTGGCATCGGCACGCACCTTGAGGCGGTCCACCACGACTTCGATGGTGTGCTTCTTGTTCTTGTCGAGCTTGGGCACGGCGTCCAGTTCGTGCACCTTGCCGTCCACGCTCACGCGCACGAAGCCCTGCGCCGTGAGTTCGGAAAACAGCTCCAGGTTTTCGCCCTTGCGGCCTACCACCAGCGGGGCGAGGATCATGAGCTTGGTGTCTTCCGGCAGGGCCAGCAGAGTGTCCACCATCTGCGACACGGTCTGGGCCGCCAAGGGGAGGCCATGCTCGGGGCAGTGGGGCTCGCCGGCGCGCGCATACAGGAGACGCAGGTAATCGTGGATTTCTGTCACCGTGCCGACGGTGGAGCGCGGGTTGTGCGAGGTGGCCTTCTGCTCGATCGAGATCGCCGGCGACAGCCCTTCGATCAGGTCGACATCGGGTTTTTCCATCAGCTGCAGGAATTGGCGCGCGT
>JAJXXS010000144.1 GCA_021780975.1 Pseudomonadota bacterium | reverse complement strand
AACGGGCGCTACGTGCGCGACAAGCTGGTGGGCCATGCCCTGCGTGCAGCCTACCGGGACATCCTGCATCACGATCTTCACCCCGCCTACGTCCTGTTTCTGGAACTGCCTGCCGAGGCGGTGGATGTGAACGTGCACCCGGCCAAGACCGAGGTTCGCTTTCGCGATGCGCGCGGCGTGCACCAGTTCCTCTACCACGCGCTGGAGCGGGCCCTGGGGGGTGGCGCCGGCAGCCAGCCATCCGCCCGCGTGGAGGCCGTGGTGGCGGACCAGGCGGTGCGCAGCATGGCGCCGCAATACCCGTCCATGCAGCAGACCATGGCCCTGGACGCCGCGCAGGGGCTGGCGTTCTATGCCGCTCTCGCGCACCCCCCCGCGCCCCCGCAGCCTGCTCCCGCCACAGAGGAATCCGTGCCGCCGCTGGGCTACGCGCTGGGTCAGCTGCATGGCATCTACGTGCTGGCGCAGAATGCGCGCGGCCTGGTGCTGGTGGACATGCATGCCGCCCATGAACGGGTGGTGTACGAGGAACTCAAGCGCGCGCTGGAGGAGCGGGCCGTGCCCACCCAGGTGCTGCTCATCCCCGTGACCCTGGTGGTGGAGGAGGCGCAGAGCGCCCTGCTCGAGGAGGAGGGTGCCAAGCTGCGCGCCATAGGCTTCGATCTCTCGGTGCTGTCGCCCACGGCGGTGGCGGTGCGTGCGGTGCCGGCGCTGCTCAAGGATGCCGACCCCGTCGCCCTGGCGCGCGACGTCCTGCGCGACGTGGCTGAATTCGGCGTCACGCGCCTGCTGGAGGAGCGGCGCAACGAGCTGCTTTCCACGTTGGCCTGTCATGGCGCCGTGCGTGCCCACCGGCGCATGAGTCCGGCGGAAATGAACGCCTTGCTGCGTGCCATGGAGGCCACCGAACGCGCCGGCCAGTGCAACCATGGCCGCCCGACGTGGTTTGAATGGCCCCTGGGGGATCTCGACAAGCTGTTCCGACGCGGCGAATAGGGCGCGCCGCAGCGTCGAATGGCGGCACGACGCGCATGGCTCCCGGCCAATAAGACGTACAATGCCGCGGCAAGCCCTTCTGCTCCTCGCTCATGAAAAAACGCACGCCTTTCCGGCCCGACACGCAAACCCTGAACAAGCGTGCCGAGGCCGCCGCCGCGCGCCGCGCAGCGGCCGGTCCGCCCGTGCGCCTGCACAAGGCGCTGGCGGATGCCGGGCTCGGCTCGCGCCGCGAAATGGAGGCCTGGATCGCTGAGGGCCGCGTGCAGGTGAATGGCGAAACCGCCGTCATCGGCCAGGCGGTGAACGCTGCGGATGTCGTCAAGGTGGGCGGGCGGCGCGTATATCTGCGCCCGGCGGCGGAGAAGCGCGTGCGCGTGCTGGTGTATCACAAGCCCGACGGCGAGATCGTCTCGCGCGCCGACCCGCAGGGCCGCGCCAGCGTGTTCGACGCCCTGCCCAGGATCCACGGCGCCAAATGGATCGCCATCGGACGCCTGGACATCAATACCGAAGGCCTGCTCATCTTCACCACCAGCGGCGAACTGGCCAATCGCCTGATGCATCCGCGCTATGAAGTCGAGCGCGAGTACGCCGTGCGCGTGCTGGGGGAGCTGGGCGAGGCGCAGCAGCAGGCGCTGCTTGAGGGCGTGCAGCTGGAGGACGGCCCGGCCCGGCTGGAGAAGCTCGAGGCCGCAGGCGGCGAGGGCGCCAACCGCTGGTGGCGCGTGGCGGTGCGCGAAGGGCGCAACCGCGAGGTGCGGCGCCTGTTCGAGGCGGTGGGGGTCACGGTCTCGCGCCTCATCCGCGTGCGCTTCGGCCCCGTCGCCATGCCGCCGCAGCTGAAGCGCGGGCAGGCATGGGAACTTGATGCGGGGCAGGTGGCGGAATTGCTCAAATGGGCGCACCTCGCGCTCCCCGTGCGCGACAAGCCGAGTCGCCCGGGGCATGCGCCGCGCAAGGCGCGCGGCGACTGACCGACGGTGCATTGAGGTCATGCAGCGCATGGACACTTCGGAGGCGGTGCAGGTCAGGCGCGGCGTGATGGCAACCTTCGATGCCATCGCCGCCAGCTACGAGGGCATGGGCTTCGTCGTCGCCAGCGCGCGCCTGCTGGTGCAGGAAGCGCCCCTTGCGGCGGGCGACCGGGTGCTCGACCTTGCCACCGGCACGGGGCTGGTGGCGCTCGCCGCGGCGCCCGCGGTGGGCAGCAGCGGGCGCGTGGTCGGCATCGACATCGCGCGCGAAATGCTCGAGCGGGCACGGCAGAAATCCCGCCGGGCTGGCCTCGACATCGAGTTTTGCGAGGGGGATGCAGAGCACCTGGAATTTCCGCCGGCCAGCTTCGACAAGGTGCTTTGCGCTTCCTCGCTGTTTTTCGTCCCCGACATGCTGGCCGCGCTGCAGGAATGCCATCGCGTCCTGAAGCCTGGCGGCTGGATCGGCTTCACCAGCTTTGGCCCCGGCTTCCTGCTGCCGCTGCGCGAACTGTGGGCGGCGCGTTTGCAACGCCACGGCATCGCCGCCCTATTCCCGCCCGCGCGCCGCCTGGAGGACGCGACGGTGTGCCGCGAACTGCTGGAAGCGGCCGGCTTTGCCGATGTCGCGGTGCGCACCGAACAGCTCGGCTACTTCCACAAGGACGGCGCGGGGCGCTGGGCGGAGATCTGCGCCGGCGTCGAGGGGCTGGCGCTGCGGCCCTTGGCCCCTGAACTGCGTGAGCAGATCCGGCGGGAGCATATGGCCGAACTGCAGGAGCACCTGCGGCCGGAGGGGCTATGGGTCGATACGCCGGTGCACCTGACGAGCGGGCGCCGGGCGCCGTAAGCTGCCGCGTCAGCGGCCGGCCACCGCGCCGAACACCTTGCTGATGAGCTTGCTGCCGGTGCCCACGGGATCCGCGCGGATGGCCTTCTCCTCCTCGCCGATGGCCGCGTACAGGCGGGTCAGGGCTTCCTTGGTCACGTAGCTCTGGATGCTGGCCTGGTCCTGTTGGATGAGGCCGAACTGGGCCGCCTGGCCGGCAAAGCGGTTATAGGTCTGTGCCAGCCCCACCTTGTCGGTGGCGCGCGCGACGATGGGCAGGAATTTGGTCGTCAGCGGGGCCTCGGTCTTGCGCTGGAAATACTGCGTGGCCGCCTCGTCGCCGCCGGTGAGGATGCCCTTGGCGTCCTGCACGGTCATGGATTTCACCGCCTGCACGAGCAGGGTCTTGGCTTCCGGCACCGCCGCCTCGGCGGCACGGTTGATGGCGAGGTCGAGCTGGTCGGCCTGGCTGCCCATGCCGGCCAGGCGCATCAGGCTTTCCGCCTTTTGCAGCGCGGGGGGGAGGGGGATGCGCCATTTGTCGCTGCCATAAAAGCCATCCTTGCGGCCGAGTTGCTGCACGGCGACTTCGGCGCCCCGCGTCAGCGCGGCCTTCAGGCCGCTCCCCACCTCGGCATTGCTGAGGCCGGCGAGGGCCGAGGAGGGGGCGGTGGCAGGCGCGCCGCTGCCCTGGCCAGGGAGGGTGCCCTTGAGCAGGTCCTGGACATTGCCCAGGTCGAAGGCGGCCGCGGACTGCGCGAAAGCCAGGGTTGCGAGTACTGCCAGAGCGATTTTCCTCATGATTTCCTCCGTGCATGCATCCACATAGTCGGGGACGCAAGCGCCCCCGGGGGTTACAAGGCCTCGGCCGCAAAATCCGCCAGGCGCGAGCGCTCGCCGCGCGCCAGGGTGACATGCCCGCTGTGCGGCCAGCCCTTGAAGTGATCCACCACATAGGTGAGGCCGGAACTGCCTTCGGTAAGATAGGGCGTGTCGATCTGCGCGATGTTGCCCAGGCACACCACCTTGGTGCCCGGGCCGGCACGCGTGATGAGCGTCTTCATCTGCTTGGGCGTGAGGTTCTGGGCCTCGTCGATGATGAGGTACTTGTTGATGAAGGTGCGGCCGCGCATGAAATTGAGCGACTTGATCTTGATGCGGCTGCGGATCAGATCCTGCGTGGCCGCACGTCCCCAGTCGCCGGCCTCGTCGTCGCTCTTGTTGAGCACGTCGAGGTTGTCCTCCAGGGCACCCATCCAGGGCGTCATCTTTTCCTCTTCCGTGCCCGGCAGGAAGCCGATGTCCTCGCCCACCGGCACGGTCACGCGGGTCATGATGATCTCCGAATAGATCTTCTTTTCCAGCACCTGGGCGAGTCCAGCCGCCAGGGTCAGGAGGGTCTTGCCGGTGCCGGCCTGGCCGAGCAGGGAAACGAAGTCGATGTCCGGATCCATGAGGACGTTGAGGGCAAAATTCTGCTCGCGGTTGCGCGCCGTGATGCCCCAGACATTGTTCTTCTGGTGGGAATAATCCTTGATGGTCTCCAGCTCGGCATTCTTCCCTGCCACCGAGCGCACGCGCAGATGCAGCGGGCTTTCGCCTTCATGGTAGAGGAATTCATTCACCAGGAAGCTGTCCACCAGCGGGCCGCGCACGCGGTAGTAGGTGTGGCCGTTGGCCTGCCAGGATTCCATGCCCTTGCCATGGCGTTCCCAGAAGCTCGCTTCCAGTTCGCGCACCCCGGTGTACAGGAGGTCGGTGTCCTCCAGCACTTTGTCGTTGAAATAGTCTTCCGCCGGGAGATTGAGGGTGCGGGCCTTGATCCGCATGTTGATGTCCTTGGACACCAGGATGACCTGGCGCTTCGGGAACTGCTTCGTGAGCGCCAGCACGACGCCGAGGATCTGGTTGTCCACCTTGCTGGTCGGCAGGCTGGTCGGCATGTCGGCGGCTAGCGCGCGCGTCTGCAGGAAAAGACGGCCGGTGGCGGCATCGTGGGAATGCGGCGCCAGGGGCATGCCGGCATCGATGTCGTCTCCCGCGCGGCCGACAATTTCGTCCAGGAATCGGCTGGCCTGGCGCACGTTGCGCGAGACTTCGCTCATGCCTTTCTTGTGCTGGTCGAGTTCCTCCAGGGTGGCGATGGGCAGGAAGATGTCGTGTTCCTCGAAACGGAACAAACAGGTGGGATCGTGCATCAGCACATTGGTGTCGAGCACGAACAGCTTGGTGGGAGCGGCTTTTTTGGGCATGGTGGTGGTGCGTTGGGGTTCTCGGTGAGGGGTTACGGAAGCGTGCGGACGAAGGCGAGCACTTCGGCGGCATGGCCAGGCGCCTTCACTGCGCGCCATTCCTTGACGAGGTGGCCCGCCCGGTCAAAGACGAATGTGCTGCGTTCCACGCCCCGCACCTGCTTGCCGTACATGTTTTTCAGCTTCATGACGCCGAATTGTTCGCACACCTTCTCGTCCACGTCGGCGAGGAGGGGAAAAGGAAAGCCTTCCTTCGCCTTGAAGCCCTCGTGCGACTTCACGCTGTCGCGGGAGACGCCGGCGACGACGGCCCCCGCATTCTCGAACTGGGCGTGCAGATCGCGGAATTCCTGGCCCTCAATGGTGCAGCCCGAGGTGTTGTCCTTGGGGTAGAAATAGAGCACGACGATCTTGCCGCGCTGGTCGGAGAGCCGAAAAACCTGCCCGCCGGTGGCGGGGAGTTGGAAATCGTTGGAAGCGTCCATGGTGAACCTCAGTGGGTGGCGGATTTCAGCAGCACGATCACCGCCCCGGAGCCGCCGTCCGCCGGCTGCGCCTGGCAGAAGGCCAGCACGTCGGCCCTTTGCATCAGCCAGTGGCGCAGCTTGTGCTTGAGCACCGGCTCGCGGTTGGGCGACGACAGGCCCTTGCCGTGGATGATGCGCACGCAGCGGTGGTCCTGGCGCGCGCAGCGGTGGAGGAATTCGACCAGCGCTGACCTGGCCTCTTCCGAGCG
>JAJXXS010000203.1 GCA_021780975.1 Pseudomonadota bacterium | reverse complement strand
TGGACGTCTCCGTGCAGGCGCAGATCGTCAATCTGCTCAAGACGCTGCAGGAGGAGACGGCACTCGCCTATCTTTTCATCACCCACAATCTGGCCCTGGTGGGGGAACTGGCACATGAGGTTGCGGTGATGTATCTCGGGCGCATCGTCGAGCAAGGTCCCATGGAGGAGGTGCTCACGGGGCCTCGCCACCCCTATACGCGTGCGCTGCTCGCTGCCGCGCCACGCATGGCCGGGCGGGAGCGGCAGGTCGCCGTGCTGCCCGGCGACCCTCCTTCGCCTTTGGCACCGCCGCCAGGCTGCGCTTTCCATCCGCGCTGCCCGGAAGCTTTCGCGCTCTGTCGGGCGGTTGCCCCGCGCGCCACCCCCATCGGGGCGGGGCATTGGGCGGCATGCCATCTGCTGGAGACAGAAGACGCGCGGGGCGGGCCCGAAGCGCTCCCGCGGGGATAACTGCGGGTTAGCCTGCGCGCACCACCAGGTGCTGGCCGGGGCGCAACTCGCCGTGGCGCAGGTGATTCCAGGCCCGCAGATCGGCCAAGCTCACGTCGAAGCGCTTGGCGATGGCAAACAGGGTGTCGCCGCGCCGCACCGTGTAATGGCTCACCTGGGCCGGACGCGCGCGCGTCCGCGCAGAGACGTTGCGGGGTGCCGCGCCCCGGCGGTACATCACCAGCCGCTGCCCCGCTCGCAGGCGAGTGGACCTGAGATGATTCCAGGCCTTGATTTGCGCCACGGTGGCGCCGTATCGGTGTGCCAGTTCGAGCAATCCCTCGCCGCGGTGCACCGTGTGCCAACGTGCCACCGGCGCCGCCGAACGGTCGATGGCAGTGCCGGCCGGTGTCCCCAAAGTGTGCGCGACCGCTTCCCAGGCCCCCCGGCTGTCTGCCAGGGAAGTGCCCCCGTCATCTGCCTTGACCGGCACCAGTATGGTTTGCGCAAGCCGGAAGTGGCCGCGATACAGACGTAATACGTTGTGCTCGGCCAGACGCTGCGCGCTCACATCGAATTTCTTCGCCACCGCTTCGAGCGACTCGCCGCGCCTGACCTGATAGGGCTCCCAGCGATCCCAATCGCCTTGTTCCAGGTTGCTTTGGAACTGGCTCGCCTTGTCGACCGGAACCAGCACGGTTACTTCATTGTGCGCATGGATCAGCTTGCGCGGAAAGGCGGGATTGAGGGCAAGAAAGTCCTGCGTGCTCATGCCGGCCAGGCGTGCCGCGGTATTGACGTCGATGTTGCCGGTATCGAGAGATACCTTGGTGAAATAGGGCGAGTCAGGGATCGGGGCCAGGTCCACCCCGAAGGCCTGCGGATCCTCGACCAACTGTTTCATGGCCATGAGCTTGGGCACATAATTCTTGGTCTCAGCCGGCAGCGGCAGGCTCTGGTAGTTGGTAGGCAGGCCGCGCGCGGCGTTGTGCTGCATGGCGCGCGCGACACATCCTTCGCCGCAGTTGTAGGCCGCCAGAGCCAGATCCCAGGAGCCGAAGTCCAGGAACAGCTTCTGCAGGTAATTGAGCGCCGCATCGGTGCCGGCGATCACGTCCCGCCGGCCGTCATACCAGGGGCTTTCCTTCAGGCCGTAAAGGCGCGCCGTCGACGGGATGAACTGCCACAAACCCGCGGCGTTGGCGTTGGAATAGGCCTGCGGGTTGAATGCGCTTTCCACCATGGGCAGCAAGGCGATTTCCGTCGGCATGCCGCGCTTCTGCACTTCCTGCACGACGTGGTAGAGGTAACGGCGGGCGCGGTCGAGCATGCGCGAGACGTACTGGGGGCGCTGCTGGTACCACCGAGTGTTGGCTTCCACCAGAGGGCCAGACAGGTCGCGCAGCTGGAAACCCTGGCGCACGCGCGCCCAAAGGTTGCTGTCGGCCACCGCTGCGGCACTGTCGGCGTCGTTGCCACCTTCAGTTCCCAGCAGCGACGAGGCGGCTGGGTCCACCGCGCTGGTAGACGATGCTGAGGGGTCGTCCTGGGCCGCTGCCGTGGCGGGGGATTGCGATACCGATGCGGCGTATTTATCCACCGGCTTGCCGCTTTGAGCGAGCACGCTGGCCAGGGGCGGCAGGGAGTGGACGCCTTGCACGAAGGGGTCGGAAGCTGAAACTACCGGACTGCCGGCGTAGGCACAGACGGGCCCGCTCACGCAGGCCAACGCCAGCAATATGCGACCTCGCAAAGATAAAGATTTGATTTGCTTCATTATCTTTTCTCTTGGAGTAGTCCGGAGTGTAATCCCATCAGTGGGGCAGGGTCAAGCTGGCCCGCTGTCCGACGGGCCGACCTTGAACGTATCTTTAGCATTCCGTATAACGGCGAAGACCTCGACGGCTTGAGGTTGGCTGGGCGCGCCCCGACGAACGGCGCTTGCGCGCAGCGCGGCCGTATCGCAGCGCAGGAAGGGGTTGGTGGCTTTTTCCAAGCCCAGGGTGGAGGGAAGGCTGGGCACTCCGCGCCGGCGCACCTCACGCGTCGCCTGCAGGCGCGCGGACAAGGCCGCATTCTCCGGATCGACCGTGAGGGCGAAGGCGAGGTTGTCGAGGGTATATTCGTGGGCGCAACACACCAGGGTATCGTCCGGCAGGCGCGCCAAGCTTGCCAGGCTGGCAAGCATCTGCGCGGGACTGCCTTCGAACAGACGCCCGCAGCCGCAACCGAACAGGGTGTCGCCGCAAAACAGATACCCTGCGCCATAATAGCCAAGGTGGCCGCGGGTATGCCCGGGCGTGGCCAGCACTGCAAGCGTAATGCCGGGATGCTCTAGTTGCAGGTGTTCGCCCCCCGACAGGGAGACGCTGCGCCCCGGTATGGTTTCCGCGGCGGGGCCGAAAACCGGTGTGCCGGGGTGGTGTCTCAGCAGGTTGGCGATGCCGCCCACGTGATCGCCATGGTGATGGGTCGCGAGGATGGCGCCGAGTTGCAGGTCGAGGCTTGCAAGTGCTTCCCGCACGGGCGCGGCGTCGCCCGGATCGACGACGAGGGCGTGACGCCCGTCGTGGAGGAGCCAGATATAGTTGTCAGTGAAGGCGGGCAAGGCCCGCAGCGTTAGTGTCACGGAAAAGGGTGCAGTGAAAATCGATGTACAAGAATAACGCGGATTGGTTCGACTCGCCGCTCGGCCAGTACCTGCTGCAGCGCGAACAGGCCTATTACGATCAGGCTGTCGCCGACGTATTCGGATTCAATGCCGTGCAGGTGGGGTTCGCGCGGGCCGACTTGCTCGCCAACAGCCGTATCCCCTTGCGGCTCCATTGTGCCGAGAGTGGCGCTGGGCAGGTGCGCGCCAACTCGATGTTCCTGCCCTTTGCGGCGCAGTCCATGGATCTGGTGGTACTGCCGCATGTGCTGGAATTCAGCGACCACCCGCACAAGGTTCTGCGCGAAGCGGAGCGCGTGCTGATGCCCGAGGGGCGCCTCATTCTCTCGGGTTTTAATCCGCGCAGCCTGTGGGGCCTTGCGCGCCGCTGGCGCGGGCGCGAAGGGGGCTATCCCTGGAAGGGTGAGTTCATCAATTTGTCGCGCCTCAAGGATTGGTTGGCCCTGCTGGGTTTCGAGGTTGCGGCGGGGCGCATGTGCTGCTATCGGCCCCCGTTCAACCGCACGCACTGGCTACGGCGTTTCCGTTTCATGGAGCCGGCCGGCGACCGCTGGTGGGCGATGGGGGGCGGCGTCTACTTCGTGCAGGCAATCAAGCGTGTGCAGGGCATGCGCGTCATCACGCCGCGCTGGAAGGACGCGCTCGCCCCGGCGCTCGCCCCGGCGGCGCGCAACGTGGTCAATCTCAAGCATTATCGGGTGCCGCGTGACAAATCCCTGTGAGCTGGTGGAGATCTACACGGACGGCGCCTGCAAGGGCAATCCCGGCCCCGGCGGCTGGGGTGCGCTGCTCGTCTGTGGCGGACGCCGGCGCGAACTGAAAGGCGGCGAACGTGATACCACCAACAATCGCATGGAGCTCCTGGCCGTGATCGAGGCGCTAGGCGCGCTTACCCGCTCGAGCCATGTTCGGTTGCACACTGATTCGCAGTACGTGCACAAGGGTATGACCGAATGGCTTCCGGGCTGGCGCGCGCGTGCCTGGCGCACGGCCCAGGGGGCGCCGGTGAAGAACCGCGATTTGTGGGAACGGCTCGATGCGCTGGCGCGCGCGCATCACATTCAATGGGTATGGGTGAAGGGTCATTCTGGGCATACCGGCAACGAGGCCGCCGACCGCTTGGCCAACGAAGGTGTGTCCAGCGTCCTCGACTCGGGGAGCAGGGCATGACGCGACAGATCGTGCTGGACACCGAAACCACCGGCCTGGAGCCGCGTCAGGGGCACCGTGTCATCGAACTGGCAGGCGTGGAACTGGTCAACCGCAGCCTCACCGGGCAGCGCTTTCACCGCTACCTGAACCCCGATCGGGACATCGACGAGGGCGCCCGCCAGGTGCACGGCATTTCCCTGGATTTCCTGCAGGATAAACCGCGCTTTGCCGACATTGTGGACGACTTCCTCGATTTCGTCGCCGATGCCGAACTGGTCATCCACAATGCTCCCTTCGATCTCGCCTTTCTCGCTGTCGAACTGGAGCGGGCGGGGCGCCGGCCAAGCTGGCGCGAGGTCGTCGTGGATACCTTGGTGCTGGCGCGCGAACGCCATCCGGGGCAACGCAACAATCTCGATGCCCTGTGCAAGCGCTATGGCATAGACAACTCCAATCGTTCGCTGCATGGTGCCTTGCTCGATTGCGAACTGCTGGCGGCGGTCTACCTCGCCATGACGCGAGGGCAGGAATCCCTCCTCATGGTGGACGCGCAAAGAAGCACGAGCCGGGCGGGTGTGCGCCGTGCCAGCCCGCTGGCCTTGGTGGCCGCTGGCGAGGACATCGAGCAGCACGACCGTCTGCTCGATGCCATTCAACGCGAAAGCGGTGGGGGCTGTCTGTGGCTGCGCGACGCGTGAGGCTGTCCGCCACGCCGCGATGAAAGCGATCCGGCTTTGGCTGCTGTTGTGGCTGACCTGCGTGGCAGGGGCTGCACCAGCGTTTGCCGCGCAGGCGGTGCTGGTCGTCCTGAGCGACAACGCCTCGCCTTATCAAGCAGTGCTGGAGGCGCTCGACCGCGAACTGTTGCCGCCGCGCTATAGCGTCCGCACGGTTTCCGTGGCACAGCTGGATGCCGGCACGGTGCAGGCGCAGGGCGCCGATCTCGTCGTGACCCTGGGGGTGGGGGCGGCGGAGAGCCTGGGCCGCCTGCCGGCATCGCTCCCCGTGCTGGCGGCGCTGGTCCCGCGCGATTGGTATGTGGCGCGTGGCCAGGCCCTCCTGGCGCAGCGCCGCGATGTCAGCGTGCTGTTCATCGATCAGCCCCTGCGCCGCCAGCTGCGCCTCATACGCGCCGCCCTGCCGCAGGCGAAGGAGATCGGCGTCGTGGTAAGCCAGCAGCGCGCGTGGCTGCTGCCGGAGCTAGAAGACGCCGCCCATGGGTTTGATCTGAAGCTCGACATCGCCGTGGTGGGGCCCGAGCTTGGTCTGGTCGCGGCCTTGGACAAGATCCTCGCCGACAGTGATGTCCTGCTGGCCCTGCCTGATCCCGATGTTTTCAACAGCGCCACCGCGCAGACGGTGTTCCTTTCCGCCTACCGCTATCGGGCGCCTGTGGTGGGATATTCGGCTGCCATGACGCACGCCGGTGCCCTCATATCCGTCTATTCGACGCCGGCGCAGATCGGGCGGCAGACTGCGGGGCTGGCGATGCGCATATTGGCCGGCAAGAACAAGTCGCTGCCGCCGCAGTATCCA
>JAJXXS010000233.1 GCA_021780975.1 Pseudomonadota bacterium | reverse complement strand
AGGCTGGCGGGGTTCCAGCGCGCACCATCAAACCAGACCCGTTCTGGTTCATCGAAATACATGATTCGAGCACTGAACACGCCCGCATCCGAATTACGTTGCGCAGATTCCAGCAATCGCTCCAGCAGATCCGGCGCAACGGTGGTGTCGTTGTTTAGAACTAGAATGAAGCCGGCCCCTTGTTCGAGCGCATACCGTATGCCTACGTTGTTGCCCCCTGCATAACCCAGATTGCGGCCCGTTTCGACAAATGTCAGCGGATACGGTGGGATGTATGACCGTAGAAATTCCAGCGAATCGTCGGTCGAGCCATTGTCTACGAGGATTACATTGAATCTCGGGTACGTCAGAGCGGCGAGTGAATGTAAGCAGCTAAGGGTATCGTTGGCCCCGTTCCAGTTGAGAACAACGATGGAAATGTTATCTATCAAGACCATATTGGGTGGCGCTGCAGGCACACTAGTCGCATTTTTCGTATAACCTTCAGTGGCGAGAGAGGTATTTATGGCGCCACTCCCTTTGCGAGAAGGAACTTTGATAACAGGACTCATTGCCGCGAAAGGCGCCACGCCAAGTGCCGCGCGTACAGGTCTTGGGCGTGGCCCAGCATTCGGCGCATTAGTGGAATTTTGCGCTGCGGCAACCGGGCTAGCCGGCCTAGGCTCGATTGGAGTATCTGTTGCACGGCCGCAACTGAATAATGCTTCTGAATAAATTCATGGCCGCTTCTGGCTACGCGGGCGTAGAGAAGCGGGTCATCCAGGAGCTTAACGACCTGTGCTGCGAATTCTTCTGCGGTATCGCCTACCAGCAGGTCCCTGCCGGGTTCGAGTCCAAACCCTTCCGCCCCGAATGAACTGGTTACCACAGGTAGTCCATGAGACATGGCTTCGCCAACTTTACCTTTCATTCCGCCGCCGTAACGTAAAGGTGCAACTGAGATGTAAGCAGTTTCCAGATATGGCGTGGTATCGGGCACATAACCGACGACATCAACGCGCCCGCTCCCCAGATTTAGAATTTCCATGGGCATGTTGCTGCCGATGATCTTCAACCGTACTTCGGGACTTTTTCTGGCAATTAAAGGGAGCACCTCCCGACAAAAATACAGCATGGCGTCGACATTTGGGTCATGCTTGAAGCCGCCCACAAAAACTAACTCGCCATAACGACGCTTGCTCAAATCTTGGAATGGCGACGGCGCATGAATGTTTGGCACGACCTCAATGGGGACGCTCGGTAATTCGCGCCGTAATAACTCTCCTTCATCATTACTAACAGCGATGACCATGTCGGCTTTGGCGTAGGCACCTAGTTCTTTGGTACGTATGTCCCTCGCTTTTCTTATGTCGTCTGGCCGCCCTGTGAGCCTAGCAAGAGCGTCGAGTCGATTGCAGTGCACGTCCACAGAATCGACTATAAGATACGCCATGGGGCAGTAGCGATCGATAAGTCGCAGGTAATCTCCGCGCATTTGATGAAAAAATTCGAACCAAACGATATTCGGTCGAAAATCTTTCAGGGTCTGTTGCACATTGTTTTCACTAGCCAGAATTCCAGCTTGGATTAATCCATGTTTCGCGGCGGTGTCGGACTCGCGTTCGGGGCTTCTGTTGGAAACGCAAAGGACTACCTCATGCTCATGCGAGAGCAACTGTAGGAGCGTAAAAAAGCGAAGATCTCCAGAAGCCTTATCTGGCTCAGGAAAGCTATCCGATATAGCAACGATTCGCATCATTGCCCCTCACCCTGTTAGGCTACTCGCAGGGCGGGGTGGCAAATCACCAGCGACTTGATCGAGGGTCCAAGTGCACTTTTCAAATGGAAAAAACCCTTCGCAGTTTGAGCCTGATCGTTGCAACCCGCTGCTTCGAACGGTGAAATGATGAAGATTTTCTCCATAGAGCACGTTTTTTATTGGGGTCTCCACATCAATACTTAACCGTATTGAGTAAACGTTGGGTAGAAGTGGAAAACGGTCGATATTCAGTGCGATTTCGTGCGGGCCAGGAGGCAGAGTCATGTGGCGGTAATTGTCCGAGCTTGTTGTCGTTGTGAGGTATATGAAATCCGTTGTATGGATGCCGACAACAAATAATGGAGAAATGAGCGGTTTGGTTGCTTCAATCTTGGCAACAATTCTTATTGGCTGCCCAAATTCAATCGCATCAGTTCGTGTGCCATCAAACCTTGTGCAATAGATATCGATAATTTCTGCTTCGCCCGTGGTCTGCAATCTGCCAGGCCCTGTTTTCTGAATTGCAATTTGTCGATCGCTCTCCTCGTAAAAGACATTGCAAACCGCTTTCGGTGTCCCATCCATCATTGTGCGGCCATGATTCATCAGAATAACCCTTGAACAGAGGCGTTCGACTTGCCTAATGTTATGACTGACCAGCAGCACTGTCTTTTCCTGTCGCTTGATCAAATCCTCCATGCGATCAAAGCATTTGCGCTGAAAGGCCAGATCCCCTACGGCCAGCACCTCGTCCACGATCAGGATTTCCGATTCAATGCTGGTTGCGACCGCGAAGGCGAGCTTGACCTGCATGCCAGAACTGTAGCGCTTGACCGGGGTGTCGATGAATTGGGACATCTCGGCGAAGTCGACAATTTCGTCGAACTTGCGGTCGATCTCCTTTTTCGACAGGCCAAGGATGCTGCCGTTGAGATAGACGTTTTCGCGCCCTGTGAAGTCAGGAACGAATCCAGCGCCCACCTCGATCAGCGGGGCGATGCGGCCATCGACTTTTACGGAACCGCTGGTAGGGGTAGTGATGCCGGCGAGCATCTTGAGAAGGGTGGACTTGCCGGCGCCGTTGTGGCCGATGATGCCCACCACTTCCCCCTGCTCTATGGAGAAGCTGACGTCATCCAGCGCTTTGAAAGGTAAGCGTTCTTCCGTGGGATGCCCGAGCAGGCGCCGACCAGCATTCAAAAATGCAGTCTTCAGGCCTTGGATTTGGCCCAAGCGATACTCCTTGGTGAGATGCTCGACTTCGATGATGGCCATGTCAGATCACGTCCGCGAAATAGCTTTCGGCCCGCTTGAAATAGAGGTAGCTAAGGGGCAGCAGCACCGCAATGGTCACTGCGCCGGGGGTCATGGACATAAGGTCGGGAGCCTGGTTGCGCAGCACCACGCTCTGGAAGGCATCGATAATGCCGGCCAGCGGGTTCAAGGTGTACAGGGTATAGAGGGCGTGCGACCAGTCGCCGGCGGCCTGATGCACGAGCAGCTTCTCCTTGACGAGTTCCAGCGGGTAGATGACCGGCGAGGCGTACATCAGCAGCGAGAGGAGGACGGGCAGGGCCTGCCCCACGTCGCGGTAGTAGACGTTGACCGCCGCGCCGGCAAACGCCACGGTCAGGGTCGCGAGCACGGTGTAGGCGATGATGACCGGCACCCAAAGAATGTAGATGCCCGGCATCATCTCGTACCAGACCATCATGCCGGCGAGGATGATGAAGTTGATGCCCAGTTCCACCAGTTTGGTGAGCACTGCGGTGATGGGGAAGATCTCGCGCGGGAAGTAGATTTTCTTGATCAGGGCGGTGTTGCCGACCACGCTGTTGACGCCGTCGGACGCGGATTCCTGGAAGAAGGTCCAGGGCATGAGCGCGGCGAAGGTGAGGATGGGGTAGGGGATGTTGCCGCTCTTGATGCCGACGAAGCTCTTGACCAGGGTAAAGATCAGCATGAGCGAAACGGGCTTGAGGATGGCCCAGGCGATGCCCAAGTAGGCCTGCTTGTAGCGCAGGGCGATGTTTTTCCAGGCCAGGGTGGCCATCAATTCCCGATAGCGGATGAGGTTGGCAGCAACGGCATGCATGTCGGCGTTTCGTCAGGGGCGTCGGGAGCACGACGGGTGGGCTGGCCTTGGCCTGCAGGCCGGTGCGGGGACGGCCGGCAAGCCTCTCCATTGAATTGTTTGGAGCATCGCGGAATATCGCATGAAAAGTCGGGGAGAAATTCTAGCTTCGACGAAGGCAGCAAGCTCTATGCCATAAGTGTGGCCGCGCGGCGCTATTGTGGCGCGGGGTTCGTTACAATTGTCCCATGAATGCGAACCGATCAGACGCCATGCAAACCCTCACCGTCGCTTTGGGTGAGCGCAGCTATCCCATTCACATCGGCTCCGGCCTGTTGCCACAAGCTGAACTTGTGGCCGCCCACCTGGCGCAGCCCAGGGTGGCGGTGGTGACCAATACCACCGTGGCGCCGCTCTATCTTGACCGCTTGAGCCAGGCCCTGAGCGCCCAGGGGGTAGAGGTGCTGCCCATCGTGCTTCCGGACGGCGAGGAATACAAGGACTGGCAAACTCTCAACCTGATCTTTGACGAGCTGCTCAAGCACCGTGCCGAGCGCAAGACCACGCTGATCGCGCTGGGGGGGGGCGTCATCGGCGACATGACGGGTTTTGCAGCGGCCAGCTATCTGCGCGGGGTGCCCTTCATCCAGATTCCCACCACGTTGCTGGCGCAGGTGGACTCCTCCGTGGGCGGCAAGACCGGCATCAACCATCCCCTCGGCAAGAACATGATAGGCGCGTTTTATCAACCAAAGGTGGTGCTGGCCGACACCGACACGCTCAAGACCCTGCCGCCGCGCGAATTGTCGGCGGGCTTGGCGGAGGTCATCAAGTATGGCCTCATCTGGGATGCGGAATTCTTCGCCTGGTTGGAGGCCCACATGGGGGCGCTGCGTGCGCTGGACCCGGTAGCCATCTCCCATGCCATCTATCGCTCCTGCGAAATCAAGGCCCAGGTGGTGGCCGCCGACGAACGCGAATCCGGCCTGCGTGCCCTGCTCAACCTCGGGCATACCTTTGGCCACGCCATCGAGGCCGGGATGGGTTACGGCAATTGGCTGCATGGCGAGGCTGTGGGCGCCGGCATGGTGCTGGCGGCGCGTGTTTCCCGGCGCATGGGGCTGCTCGGCGCGCAAGATGCAGAACGCGCGGAGGCGCTGGTCGCACGTGCCGGCCTGCCGGTTGAGGCGCCCGCCCTGGGGGTGGATCGGTACATGGCCTATATGGGCGTGGATAAAAAGGTGGAGGCGGGGCGCATACGCTTCGTGCTGCTCAAGGGCATCGGCGAGGCATTCGTCACCGGCGACGTGCCGCCCGAAGTGCTCGCGGCGGTGCTGCCGGCCGGAGAGCGCTGACATGGTGCTTGCACCCTATGCCGCCCAGGACGCGCAGACGCGCGGGCGGGTGCACGCCGAGCCGCCCGCGACGCCGCGCGGGGAATTTCAGCGCGACCGCGACCGCATCGTCCATTCCACCGCTTTTCGGCGGCTGGAATACAAGACCCAGGTGTTTGTGAATCACGAGGGCGACTTGTTCCGCACGCGCCTGACCCATAGTCTGGAGGTGGCGCAGATTGGCCGCACCATCGCGCGCCTGCTGCATCTGAACGAGGAACTGGTGGAGGCCATCAGCCTGGCCCATGACCTTGGGCACACCCCCTTTGGACACGCCGGGCAGGATGCACTCAACAGCTGCATGAAGGATGATGGCGGCTTCGAGCACAACCTGCAGTCCCTGCGGGTGGTCGACAAGCTTGAAGAGCGCTACGCCGAGTTCGATGGGCTAAATCTCTGCTATGAAACCCGCGAAGGCATACTAAAGCATTGCTCGCCCATGCATGCGAAGCAGCTGGGCGAAGTGGGCGAGCGTTTTCTCAATCGCCAGCAGCCCAGCCTGGAGGCGCAAGTGGCGAACCTGGCTGATGAGATCGCCTACAACAACCACGACGTGGACGATGGTCTGCGCTCGGGGCTGGTTTCCATCGCGCAA
>JAJXXS010000267.1 GCA_021780975.1 Pseudomonadota bacterium | reverse complement strand
GCCTTCCGCGCCATAGGCGAGCTTGGCCTGAAGCTCAACGTGGTGGGCCTGATTCCCGCATGCGAAAACATGCCCGACGCCGCGGCCAACAAACCAGGCGACATCGTCACTTCGATGTCCGGCCAGACCATCGAAATCCTCAACACCGACGCCGAGGGCCGCCTCATACTCTGCGACGCCCTGACCTACGCGCAACGCTTCGAACCCGCCGCAGTGCTCGATATGGCCACCCTGACCGGGGCCTGCGTCATCGCCCTGGGCAGCCATCCCAGCGGCCTCTTCAGCAACGACGAAACTCTGGTGACGCAGATCCAGAGCGCCGGAGATACCGCCTGGGACCGGGTCTGGCGCCTTCCCCTCTGGGAGGACTACCAGGAGCAACTGAAGAGCGGTCTGGCCGACATGGCCAATATCGGCGGGCGCCCCGCAGGTTCCATCACTGCCGCTTGTTTCCTCGCCCGCTTCGCCAAGGGTTACCCCTGGGCACACCTCGACATCGCCGGCACCGCCTATGTCGGCGGGCGGGAAAAGAAGGGCTCGACCGGCCGACCGGTTCCGCTCCTGACCCATTTCCTGCTTGACCGCGCGGGCCAGGGCTGACTGACCACGCTGACCGTGACCGAAATCAGCTTCTACACCTTCGCGCAAGACAGGCTCGAGGTGGCACGGCAAATCGTCGTCAAGGCCTACCGGCAAAAACGCCATGTCATGCTATACGTGACGGATCGCGAGCGGGCGGATGTCATGGACCAATTGTTGTGGGCCCTGCCGGGCTTCCTTCCGCACTGCCGCGACCATGACCCTCTGGCGCCGGAAACCCCCGTCCTGATCGGCGCATCCGTCGACACCCTGGCCCAGCCCGACGTCATCATCAATCTCGACGACGAGCGCCCGCAGGCTTTCAGTCGCTTTGCGCGCCTGTTGGAAATCGTCACCGCAGCGGAAGACGACCGCATGCGCGCGCGCCAGCGCTACCGCTTCTATCAGGAACGTGGTTATGCTCTGAGCACCATCAACCTTGGCCAACAGGGAGTACAGCCATGAGCAAGGATGTACTGGACAAACTGGACGCCTTGCTCAACAAGCACAAAGAGCCCCAGAGCGATGCACCCGCCGCCGCATGGATGCCCGTACTGACCGAGGTGGTGAAGCGCGGCGCTCCGCCGCTGGAGGTTGCAGCCCCGGCACCAGCCGCGCCAGCGGTCCCCCCTCCGGCGGCACCGGCCGCGACCGAACCCGCGCCCACGGTGGTGGCGGAAGTTGTGCCGGAGGCTTCGGCTCCGGCGCCACCACCGCCACCCGACCCGGAAGAAATGGCAGAGCAAATCCTCGCCCTGCTGGAGCCACGCCTCAATCAGTTGCTCACACGCGAAATCAGCGCCACCGTGCGCAAAAGCCTCGACCAGACCATCTCGGAACTGCTTGCGCAATTGGACGCGCACGTGCGCAATGCGGTCCAGGAAAGCGTGCGGGAGCGGCTCGCCAATAACGCAGCCTCGCCCCCCCAGGTTTAAGCGGCATCACCGCGCGCTTATAATTGCGGGTTTTGCGCCGCCCCCCGCGACATGGAACTCGCCAAATCCTTCGAACCCAGGGAAATCGAATCCCGCTGGTACCCGCGCTGGGAATACGCCGGCTATTTCAAGCCGAGCATGGATGCCTCCCGCCCCGCGTACTGCATCATGCTGCCGCCCCCCAATGTCACCGGCACGCTGCATATGGGGCATGCCTTTCAACACACGTTGATGGATGCCCTCATCCGCTATCACCGCATGCAGGGCGACAACACCCTCTGGCAGCCGGGCACCGACCATGCCGGCATCGCCACGCAAATCGTGGTCGAACGCCAGCTCGATGCGCAGAAGATTTCCCGCCACGATCTGGGGCGGGAGAAATTCCTCGCCAAGGTGTGGGAATGGAAGCAGCATTCCGGCTCGACCATCACCCGGCAGATGAGAAGGCTGGGCACCTCCCCGGATTGGGGACGCGAGCGCTTCACCATGGACGAGGGGCTGTCCAAAGCAGTCACGGAGGTTTTCGTCAGGCTCTACGAGGAAGGTCTCATCTACCGCGGCAAGCGCTTGGTGAATTGGGATCCTGTATTGCAGACAGCGGTATCCGACCTCGAGGTGGTAAGCCAGGAGGAAGACGGCACCTTGTGGCATATCCGCTATCCCATAGAAGGGAGCGCGGATGTCCTCGAAATCGCCACAACGCGCCCGGAAACCCTGCTGGGTGACACGGCCGTTGCCGTCCATCCCGAGGATCCGCGGTATCAGCACCTCATCGGCCGCCACGTTCGCCTGCCGATAGCCGAACGCACCATCCCCGTCATTGCCGACACCTACGTCGATCCGCAATTTGGCACGGGCGTGGTGAAGATCACGCCGGCCCACGACTTCAACGACTATGCCGTAGGCCAGCGCCACCACCTGGCGCCCATCAACATCTTCACGCCAGACGCGAAAATCAACGAATTTGGCCCCACCGAGTATCAGGGCCTCGACCGCTATGCGGCGCGCAGCAGAATCCTGGAGGATCTGGAGCGCCGCGGCCTGCTCGCCGCCGCCAAGCCCCACAAGCTCATGGTGCCGCGCGGCGACCGCAGCCATGCGGTCGTCGAGCCCATGCTCACAGACCAATGGTTCATGGCGATGGAAGGGCTCGCCAAGCAGGCGCTGGCCGCCGTCCAAAATGGCGAACTGCGCTTCGTGCCTGACAACTGGACTGCCACTTACAACCAATGGCTCACCAACATCCAGGACTGGTGCATCTCGCGCCAGTTGTGGTGGGGCCACCGCATTCCCGCATGGTACGACGATGCCGGCAACCTGTTCGTCGCCCGCAGCGAAGCGGACGCCCGCACGCAATGCGGGGACGACAGGCCACTGTTCCAGGACGAGGACGTTCTCGACACGTGGTTTTCTTCAGCACTGTGGCCATTCACCACCCTGGGCTGGCCGGAAAACACCCCGGAGCTCACAGCCTTCCTGCCGACTTCGGTGCTGGTCACCGGCTTCGACATCATCTTCTTCTGGGTCGCGCGCATGGTGATGATGTCGCTCCACTTCACCGGCAAGGTGCCGTTCCGCGAAGTGTATGTGACGGGCCTGGTGCGCGACGCGGAAGGGCACAAGATGAGCAAATCCAAGGGGAACGTGCTCGACCCCATAGATCTCATCGACGGCATCGGGCTGGATGAACTGGTCGGCAAACGCACCAGCGGCCTGATGAACCCCAAGGACGCACCCGCCATCGAGAGGCGCACGCGCCAGGAGTTCCCGGCCGGCATTCCCGCCTTTGGCACGGATGCCCTGCGCTTCACCTTCGCCAGTCTCGCCACCCACGGACGCGACATCAAGTTTGACCTGCAGCGCGCGGACGGTTACCGCAATTTCTGCAACAAGCTGTGGAACGCGACACGCTTTGTCCTCATGAATCTGCAGGGCGCCGACAGCGGGCGGGAGGGCGGCACAATGGCCCTTTCCTTCGCTGACCGCTGGATCCACTCCCGCTTCGAACAGGCCAAACAGGAAGTGTCAGATGCCTTTGCGCAATACCGCTTCGATCTCGCGGCACGCGCTGTCTACGAGTTCGTATGGGACGAATACTGCGATTGGTATCTGGAGCTTGCGAAAGTGCAGCTGCAGACCAATGACGCCGCCAAAAGCCGGGCGACGCGGCACACCCTGGCCAGCGTGCTGGAAGCCACCCTACGGCTGGCGCATCCCCTTATCCCCTTCATCACCGAAGAACTCTGGCAACAAGTGGCGCCGCAAGCCGGCACGGCCGGGCCTTCCATCATGCTGGCGGCCTTCCCCAGGCCGACGGGCATGCTGGACGCCGCAGCAGAGGCGGAAATGGGGCAGTTCAAGGCCCTTGCCGAGGCAGTGCGGGCGCTGCGCTCGGCCATGAGCCTGTCGCCCGCGCAGAAGGTGCCGCTCGCCGCGGTGGGCGACACCTCGACACTGATGCGCTTTGCGCCATATCTCAGCGCTCTGGCACGCCTCTCCGCAGTGAAGATCGTCAGCGACGATGCGCTGCCGAGCGGCGCCCCGGTGGAAATCGTCGGCGCCTACAAGCTCGCCCTGGAAGTGGAAGTCGACCTGGCTGCGGAAGCAGCACGCCTCGACAAGGAGATGGCACGCATCGCAGCTGAAATCGCCAAGGCGGAAGCAAAATTGGCGAACACGAATTTCGTTGCGCGCGCGCCCGAGACCGTGGTGGCGCAGGAGAAACAGCGTCTGGCAGACTTCAATGCCACGCTGGAGAAACTCAAGCTGCAGCGCGCGCGCCTGGGCCGGATGGGTACCTGATCAGCCCTGCTTTGCGGCCATCAGACGCTCGTACTTGGCCATCAGTTCCTCTTCCGTTTCGACGTAATCAGGGTTGAGGGGAATGCAGTCGACCGGACACACCTCCACGCATTGAGGGGTGTCATAGTGGCCGACGCACTGGGTGCATTTGTTGGGGTCTATGATGTAGATCTCATCCCCCTGCGAGATGGCCTCGTTTGGGCACTCCGGTTCGCAAACGTCGCAGTTGATGCATTCATCGGTAATCATCAGGGCCATGGTGATACTCCGCAAAGACAGCCAGTTATTGGCCGATTTTCTCATGCAGCTTGGCCTCCACCAAGGGGTGCACAAAGGAGCCGACCGCCCCTCCCAGACGCGCGACCTCGCGCACCATGCCCGAAGAAATGAACATGTACTGATCCGACGGCGTCATGAACACGGTCTCGATATCGGGCTTAAGGCTGCGGTTCATGCCCGCCAGCTGGAACTCGTACTCGAAATCGGACACCGCGCGCAGGCCGCGCAGCACGACATGGGCACCGTGCTGGGCGGCAAAATCAATGAGCAGATTGGAAAACCCTTCGACCTCGGCCCACGGGCAGTCAACCAGGACGGCGCGCGCCATCGCCACCCGTTCGTGCAGTGGGAAATATGGTGCCTTGTTGCGGTTCTCCGCCACCGCAACGATGACGCGGTCAAACAGGCGCCCTGCGCGGCGGATGAGATCCTGGTGGCCCAGGGTGATGGGGTCGAAGGTACCAGGATAAATGGCAGTCAGCATGGCGTTCTCTCCAGCAGGGCAAAGTAGGAACGCCCGGCATCACCCTGGCGCAAGATGTTCCAAAGGGGCCCGGGCTGCAACGGCGCTGCCTGCTCCGCGTAGACGCGGCCACCCGGGTTGAGACGAGCCCCGGCAAGCTCCAGGGCACGCGGCACCAGCCCGGCGTCAAAAGGGGGATCGAGGAAGATGACGTCGAATTTTTCCGTGCCCTGGCGCAGCCAGCCTATCGCCTCAACACAATCAATCTCCACCGCGGCAATACCCAATTGAGCAGCATTGGTGCGCAGCGCCTCGCACGCCGCACGCCCCGTTTCGAGCATCACCACCCGCCTGGCGCCGCGCGAGGCCGCCTCGAAACCCAAGGCGCCGCTGCCAGCAAAGGCATCCAGGCAACTCAATCCCGTCAGATCCTGTCCGAGCCAATTGAACAGCGTTTCCCGCACGCGGTCAGGTGTGGGACGCAAGCCTTCGGCCTGGGGAAAGCGCAGTATGCGCCGACGGTGGCTGCCGCCTATGATGCGCACCTGCCCGCGCGCGCCGCTGCGCGCATAGGGTGTTCTAAGCATGGCACCGCCCGATGATGAGTACGCTTGCCATAGGCAGGCATCTCCAGCGAAAAGCTGGCGCAGAGGGAGTAGACAACTGGATGATAAAATAAGTCCGCATGCAATTGAGTGGTGACCGCAAGAGTGTTCGGCTTCTTTAAAAAACCCCGCCCGACGGCCGACGCGCCCCAGACAGCGGTTCCCGGCGA
>JAJXXS010000012.1 GCA_021780975.1 Pseudomonadota bacterium | reverse complement strand
TCCGATCTCCTGTGGCGGCTGCGTGAACTCGGCTGGCTCATCGAACACCGCCATTTCCGGCCCGGGGAATTGCTGCGCGCGTATCTGAGTGAGTAGGTGTTTGCGCTGCTAGGAGCCTGTCGGACCTGAGGAATCGAAGCGAAAAATTGGCTGGTTGAGACCAGATTTTGACGATTTTGCCGGGCAATAGCTGTTCTATTGCCCCAAAAAAGCGGTGGAATATGGGCAGGCCAGGCGGATTTGCAGCCGATTTCCTTTAAGTCCGACAGGCTCCTAGATGAGGACGCGGTCGAGCATTTCCTGCAGGACGCCCAAAGGCGAATGGTTCGGTTCGATCAAGGCGGCAACCGGCAGATGCAGGGTCTGCTCCAGCAGATATTGCCCCCCCATCACCGCGTGCAGCACCTGATCGGAAAAACAGATCCAAGTGCTGCCGGGCGGAAAAGGCATCGCCACCTGCGGCGCGTTCTTCTGGTAGAAGGCGTCGGCCTTCTGGGCATCGTGCAGGTGGAGCATGATGTGGTCGTATTCACTGCGCCGGCTTTTGGTGATGCCCAGCGCGTACATGGCCCTCGCCATCCAAGGGCGGTAAGGCGGAAGCCGCGGCAGGAAGCGGCGCGCCATATCGGCAAATGGCTCGCCTACCCGCCACTGGCGGGGCTTCCCGACCGGGTTGATATTGCAGAACACGCGTAGGATGCGCCTGCCGTGCGTTGGCTTGGATGGGAAGGCGTCGGTATGCAGGCGTGAGTCGTCGTGGCGCCACGACTGTGTGCGGCCGGCCGCTTCTACGGGGCGCAAGCTCGTGTTGGACATGTCCATCGACCCGGCATAGGCTGGGAAGAGTCCATTCAGCAATTGGCCTGCATTGGATGCGTAACGCTCGATAAGCGCCGCAAGTGCCAAGGCGTCATCCTCGCTTCCTGCGAATCCACGCAGGTTGCGCTCTTTGCCCCGCAGATAGATGTTTTTCGACTTGCCGTCTGACCAGCTCGGGGAAAGGAACCGTTTCTCCTCATCCTGGAGATCAAAGCCTAACTGTGGGAAATACAATACGCCGCCACCCTCTAGGGTTTCGAAGGCCTGTTTTTGCATGGCGGGCTCAATGGATGCCTGCCATGTGCGCAGCGGAAACTCGACGATGGGAGATTGCATGATGAAAGTGTTATCCGGATGTCACCAAGTCTAAGGCAAGGTCTTCGTGGCTGGCCAGTGTGAACGATAGGCATGCGGCAACGGCTCTCACAAGCCTGCTGGCCAAACTCGATACGAACATGTCCTTATTCATCGGGCGGGTGAGGACTTTTTCATGCCACCTGGCAAACAGGTTTTTATAGCCAAAAGATATAGCTTATCTATAAAGTATGAAGGCGTGAAAGGTGCATCGAGATGCGAATTTCCAATCTGCTTGAGCGGTGGGGAACCGCGCATGGCGCGGCCGCCCCGACCCATGCCGTGAGCCTTTATTTGCCGACGCGGGACGTCGCCAGGCTCAAGGCCTTGGCAACACTTTACCCGGCCAACTCGGTGCAGGGTATTGTCGCAGACTTGGTGCATGCGGCACTTGATGAACTGGAAGCCGCCATGCCCTATGTGCCCGGGGGGAAGGTGCTTGCCTTGGACGATCAGGGCGACCCGATCTATGAGGACTTGGGCCCTACGCCACAATACTACCTTCTAAGCCATGATTTTCTCCGGCGCTTGCGCCGTTGAGTTGTCGGGGAAATTTACACTCCTGTCACAGCGAGTTCGTCTGACCTCCCCGCAAGTCGCTTGAATTGAGACATTTCTGAATCTGGCGCGCCCCTTGCTTTGGGAATTGCATGGGTCCCCAAAATACAGGTGCGCGACAAACATCATGTACTTCACGATTGCCGTCCTCTTCTCCGGGTTTTCCCTGCTGTTTTACGTGCCCGGTTTTATCGACACCGCCATAGGTGTCCTGACGTTTCGGCAGATCATCTCGGAAGTGCTGTGCATATTCTTCGGCCTGATCGCGCTTGCGGCTTTCGCAAGGTCCATAGAATTTGATCCGTTGTGGCCCTGGCGACCGGAGTTTCGCCGCATCCTGGCGGCCTTGCTGGGCCCGCCACGGTCCTAGACGCGGGACGGGTGAGTGGACGTAAAATGCGGTTTTGTCTGCCACCCCCCTCGTTATGCCCGTCAATCTGCGTTCTCCTGATCCCGTTGACCTGTTGCCCGTGCCCGGGCTGCGCTTGGGGGTCGCCTCCGCAGGTATCAAGAAAGTCGGTCGCAGGGATCTGACGCTGATCGAATTGGCAGAGGGCTCTCGGGTTGCGGCCGTATTCACGCAGAATCGTTTTTGCGCTGCGCCGGTTACGGTGTGCAAGGATCATCTGAAGCAGGGCGCCAACATCCGGGCGCTCCTCATCAATACCGGGAATGCCAATGCCGGCACTGGCGCAGACGGCCTTGCGCGCGCGCGCCTATGCTGCGAGGCAGCGGCTGGGCTTGTGGGCTGCGCGCCGGCGCAAGTGTTGCCGTTCTCTACTGGGGTCATACTCGAGCCCCTGCCGGTGGAGAAGATTCTGGCTGCCCTTCCCTCAGCGCAGGCCGATTTCGCCGAGAGCAACTGGCATGCGGCTGCCCATGCCATCATGACTACAGACATCGTCGCCAAGGCGGTCTCTCGTCAGGTCGAGCTCGGCGATCGGCGGATCACCGTGACTGGCATGGCAAAAGGCTCCGGGATGATCCATCCCGACATGGCCACTATGTTGGCGTTTGTCGGTACCGATGCGGCGGTGTCGCAGCCCGTTCTGGCGGCCATCCTCAAGCAGGCGGTGGATAAATCGTTCAACCGCATCACCGTGGATGGCGATACCTCCACCAACGATTCCTGTCTGCTGGTCGCAACGGGGGCGGCTGGCAACCCCTTGGTTGAGGAGTTGCAAAGCGCAGCCTGCCAAACCCTGCAGGAAGCGGTGCTGGGGGTAATGACCGAACTGGCGCAGGCCATCGTCAGGGACGGTGAAGGTGCCACCAAATTCATCACGGTACAGGTAAGAGGTGGCAGAACCGAGATGGAATGCACCCGGGTAGCCTATGCCATCGCGCATTCCCCCCTGGTGAAGACGGCCTTTTTTGCCTCGGACCCGAATTTGGGGCGCATTCTCGCGGCCATCGGTTATGCGGGTATCGCCGATCTCGACGTCGAGCAGATTCGCGTTTTTCTGGGCGACGTTCTGGTGGCCGAGCACGGCGGGCGCGCTGCGGGGTATGACGAGGCGGACGGTGCCCGCGTAATGAAGGAAGCGGAGATTACGATCACGGTCGAACTCCAGCGCGGCCCTGCCGAGACGGTAGTTTGGACCTGCGATTTTTCCTACGACTATGTGAAGATCAACGCCGAATACCGCACCTGATGGACAAGCACGCGTTGGAGTCCCTGCTCGGACGGGTCGAATCCCTGCTTGCGCGCTGGGATGAGCGCCTGGCCCTGGCTCCGCCGATAAATTGGGCGCAGAACCTTGCGGCGCGCTGGCTGCCGGAAAACTCTAGCCTGAGGCCAATAGCCCATCCCCAGCGCATTGCCGCCCGGGATCTGCTCGCCATCGATGGGCAGAAGAAGATAGTTGAAGCCAATACGCGCCAGTTCGTGCGCGGACGGCCGGCGAACAATGTGCTGCTCAGCGGGGCGCGCGGCACGGGGAAGTCCTCCCTGGTGAAGGCTATGCTCACAAAGTTTTCCGCCAAGGGGCTGCGGCTGGTCGAGGTGGACAAGGCGGGGCTGATTCAGTTGCCGGAGCTTTTCGATCTCCTGTCCGCTGAGTCTTACCGCTACATCTTGTTTTGCGACGATCTTTCGTTTGCGGCCGAGGAGCCCGGGTATGCCAGGCTCAAGGCCGCGCTCGACGGCTCACTTGCGGCGGCGGCGGACAACATTCTTATTTACGCAACCTCAAACCGCCGCCATCTCATGCCAGAGTTCATGGGGGATAACGAGCAGACTCGCCACGTCGGCGAAGAAGTGCACCCTGCCGAGGCCATCGAGGAGAAGGTTTCCTTGTCGGATCGATTTGGCCTTTGGGTAAGTTTCCATCCCATGGATCAGGAGGCTTACTTGGTCGTCGCGCGTCATTGGGCTGCTGCGTTGGGCGCGCCTCCCGCGGGGGATTTCGAACGCCAAGCCCTGCAGTGGTCGCTCGCCCGCGGCAGCCGCTCGGGGCGTACCGCATGGCAGTTTGCGCGTGACTGGGCGGGCCGCATGCTGCGCTAGCGGCTTCTGCGTGGGTAAGGCAAAGAACGGACTATTGACAGGCCCGTGAGGAATAATCCACTATGTGCTTATTAGCAGGCTAACTTTTTTCGGTCAGAACGTCGTGGCGCGTCCATCAAAAAAACCCCTGTGCATAGCCGCGACCTGCAGCCTGGCGCTTTCCGCCTGCGCCTTGAGTCCTCCCTACCAGGCCCCCACTCCACCCGCGACCAGGGACTATACGGCTACTCCTACACCGGCCAAGACAGCCACGGCTCCAGGCCCCGGAGGAGCGGCCCAGTCATTCGTATATGGGAAGGGGCCTCAGTCACAATGGTGGCGCCTGTACGGTTCGTCCGAATTAGATCATCTGGTTGACCGTGCCATACAAAACAGCCCCACCGTTGCCGCCGCCGCCGCCAAGCTGCGGCAGGCGGAAGCCGCCACGCGGGCCAATGAGGGGATTTTTTATCCGCAGGTTAATGGCAATCTTTCGGCAACGCGCCAGAAGAACTCGACTGCCTCGTACAGCGGTCGTGGCCCTGGCAACATTTTTTCCGTCTACAACGGCAATGTCGCGGTAACTTATTACCCCGATTTCTTCGGCGTTAATCGCCTGGTCTACAAGGGCAGCCTGGCGCAGCAGGATTTTCAGCGCTACGAACTGGAGGCAGCCCGTCTGAGCTTGACGGGCAATGTGGTTAACGCCTACCTGGGTGCGGTGGCGGCGGAGGCGCAAATAGAGGCGACACGCGCCATCGTGCAGGGGCAGAAAAATCTCTTGGGCCTCGTCCGCGCCCAGTACCACGCCGGTGCCGCGCCTTATCTGAATGTAGTCAACCAGGAGGCGCAACTGGCTTCCGCAGAGGCGACCCTCCCGCCGCTGCAGCAGGGCCTTAGCCAATACCGTCACCAGCTTGCCGTGCTGGTGGGCGATTTGCCCTCCAATTTCCAGGTGCAGCCTGCGCAACTCGACAGCTTGCATTTGCCGGGACGCATTCCCGTCAGCCTGCCCGCCGAACTGGTGCGGCAGAGGCCCGACATTCGCGCCGCCGAGGCGCAGCTGCGTTACGCCAATGCCCAGGTCGGCGTGGCTGTGGCGCAGATGTATCCCTCGCTCAGTCTGACCGGTACCTTCGGGCAGAGCAGCCTGACTCTGGGCAGGTTTCTCGACTCCATGAGCAACATTTGGAGTCTGGCGGCCAATCTTACTGCCCCCATCTTCCGCGGCGGCACATTGGAGGCGCAGAAGGAAGAGGCCAAGGCGGCGTTTGACGCAACCCTGGCCCAATATCAGCAGACCGTGCTGGGCGCTTTTCAGCAGGTGGCTGATGCCATGCGCGCAGTGGAGCACGATGCGCAAACCTTGAACGCTCAAGGGCGTTCCCTGCGGGCGGCACAGGAGGGCTTGACCCTGGCGCAAACGAGCTACCGTGCCGGTGCGCTCGATTACCTGTCGCTTCTGACCGCGCAGGTGCAGTACCAGACGGCGCGCATCGCCTATGTGCGTGTCCAGGCACAACGTTATCAGGACACCGGCGCCCTGTTCCTTGCCTTGGGCGGTGGTTGGCAAACCGTTTCAGGAACCCAAAACGGGCCATCGATGGGCGGCTCCGGTG
>JAJXXS010000052.1 GCA_021780975.1 Pseudomonadota bacterium | reverse complement strand
GACAACTCGATAATGCGGCCATGCAGAAAAGGGCCACGGTCGTTGATCTTGACGATGACGGATCTGCCATTGGCAAGATTGGTTACGCGCGCATAACTCAGAATGGGCAGTGTGGGGTGCGCCGCCGTCATGGCATACATGTCGTAGGGCTCGCCCGACGTTGTTTTCCTGCCCTGAAACATGCGCCCATACCAGGATGCCATGCCCACCTGCTTGAAGGGCTTCAGTCGCGTTTCCGGAACGAAGGTTTGCCCCATCACCTCATAGGGCCGGTTGGCACTGGCAAGCAAGGGTTGAGGCTTAGGCACGGCGTTGGGTATGGCGTCCAGGTCCGCGGGTGGGTGGGCGCCGGGCCCGTCATCCTTGTAGTAGCCGCCGCCGGACGGCTGCGGCGTACCCGGCACCGGCCCGCGTACCGGCGTGGCACAAGAAGCCAGCAGCAGGGGCAGCAGCAGCGCAGGAAGTGCGTAGCGGGTCTGCATGATACGCATTCTACCCCCTCAAGTCTTGTTGAGGCTCTTGTGCGTGGCCACGCTCATGAGAATTCCGAAACCGATCATGAGCGTGATCATGGCAGTGCCCCCGTAGCTCATGAGAGGGAGGGGCACCCCAACGACCGGCAGGATGCCTGACACCATTCCCATGTTTACGAACGCGTAAGTAAAGAAATTCAGGCTGACGGTGGCGGCCATGAGGCGGGAGAACAGGCTCGGCGCATAGGCGGCAATATAAAAGCCGCGCGCGATAATGCCTAGGTACAGAGCCACCAGGAGAACCGCGCCGAGGAGACCGAACTCCTCCCCGAAGACAGCGAACACGAAGTCTGTGGTGCGCTCGGGTATGAAATCAAGATGGGTTTGCGTGCCGTGCAGCCAACCCTTGCCAAATACGCCGCCGGAGCCGATGGCAATGGTGGATTGGATGATGTGGTATCCCGCGCCCAAAGGGTCGGCCTCGGGGTTAAGCAACGTGAGTATGCGCTGACGTTGATAGTCGTGCATGAAATGCCAAACCAAGGGCAAGCTGGATGCCGCCAGTACCACCAACAATCCGATCACGCGCCAGGAAAGCCCGGCGAAGAACAGCAGGTAAAAGCCCGATGCCCCGATGAGCAGCGCGGTTCCAAGATCCGGCTGGCGCAGGATGAGTGCAAACGGCAGCAGCACAAGTATGGCGGCGAGCAGGTAGTCCTTGCCCTTCAGCAAGCCTTCGCGACGCTGGAACCACCAGGCGAGCATGAGGGGCAGCGCCACCTTCATGATTTCCGAAGGTTGAAAGGCGCCCACACCGAGATTGAGCCAGCGCCTGGAACCATTGCGCACCTCGCCAGCCACCGCCACTACGACCAGCAGCAAAAGGGCGATGGCATAGAGCGGCGGGCCGAGGCGGGCGAGGATATGTGGAGGCACGTTGGCCACCACGACGAGCACCATCAGGGCAACGAAAATATTGATGAAATGCCCTGTGAGACGTGGAAGACTCTGGCCCGATGCGCTGTACACCGTGGCCGAACTGAGCAGCAACACGGCGATCATGAGAGCCAAAAGCCAGCCGTCCAAATGGCGCAGGATATGGAACAGCCGATGACTAATCGGATGGGGGTGATTCATTGCTCTTGCCTGTGATGCTGGGTGTTGGCTTCTTGCCAAGCAGATAGTAGTCCATTACCGCCCGCGCAATGGGGGCTGCTGTATCGCCCCCGTGGCCACCGTTTTCCAGCAGCACGGCAACCGCGATGCGCGGATGATCTGCCGGCGCGAAGGCAATGAACACGGCATTGTCGCGATACTGGATGGCAAGCTTCTTGGCGTCGTAGCTTTCGTTTTGCTTCACCCCGGTGACCTGGGCCGTACCAGTCTTCGCCGCGACGGGGTAGGCGACGCCCACGAAAGCCCTCGGCGCCGTGCCCCCCGGCTTCGTCACGTCTATCATGGCATTCCGCACCACGGCGAGATCGGCCGCGCTGATGGGGATGCGTCGCACCACCACAGGGGCGACGGGCTGCCACACCCGGCTGCCCGATTTGCGCACAGCCTGGAGCAGTTCCGGCTTGTAGATGGTCCCGCCGTTGGCAAGCGCCGCCGTGGCAACCGCGAGCTGCAGGGGCGTGATCTGCCAATACCCCTGGCCGATGCCCGAGATGACTGTCTCCCCGGGAAACCATGGCTTGTGCCAGCGCTTTTCCTTCCAGGCCGGCGAGGGCACCAAGCCGGCCGACTCGCCGGGCAGGTCGATGCCCGTCCTGGCGCCGAAACCGAAGCGCGGCAAGTACTCGTCCATGCGCTGCATACCCATGTCTACAGCCACGCGGTAGAAATAGGTATCACAGGATACGACGATGGCCTTGTGCATGTCGACCATGCCGTGGCCGCCTTTTTTCCAGTCACGGAAGCGATGGCTGGAACCGGGCAATGAGTAGTAGCCCGGGTCAAAGATAGTATAGCCGGGCGTGCGCACCCCCATTTCCAGAGCGGCTATGGCCATGAAAGGTTTGATCGTCGACCCCGGTGGATAAACGCTGTAGATGGCCCGATTCACCAAAGGGCGCGCGGGCGAGTTGAGCAATTGGCTCCAGGTCTGTGGGTCGATGCCGTCGACGAACAGGTTGGGATCGAACCCAGGCCGGCTGACAAGGGTCAGCACGGCGCCATTATTGGGATCGATCGCTACCAGGGCGCCCTTGTAATCGCCGAATGCACGATCCGCGATCTGCTGCATCTCCTGGTTGAGATTGAGCCGCAGGTCGTCCCCAGGTATCGGCGCCACCCTCGCCAGCACCTTCACGGCACGGCCATAGGCATCCGTTTCCATTTCCTCGTAACCCGGTTTGCCGTGCAACAGGGTTTCATACTGCTGCTCCAGCCCCGTCTTCCCCATATGCTCGCTGCCGCGGTAGTCGTCTAGACGACCTTCCTGCTTGAGGGTGGCGAGCTCGCGATCGTTGATGCGCCCGATATAGCCGACACTGTGGGAAAACTCGTCGCCAAAGGGATAATTCCGAAACAGCCTGGCCTTCACCTCCACCCCTGGCAAACGATAGAGATTGGCGGCCACGATGGCCACCTCCTTGTCCGTGAGATGGCTTTTCAGGGGCACGGTCGCGAAAGAACGGTTTTCGGCCAGCAGTTCGCGAAAGCGCCGCAGGTGGGCCGGCGTGATGTCGATGAGGTGGCCGATTTCCGCCAGGGTCCGCTTCAGATTGCCGGCCTTGGCAGGGTTGATCTCCAGCGTGTAGGCCGAATAGTTGTCGGCCAGGACACGGTTTTTGTCGTCGTAGATCAGGCCGCGCGGCGCCGCGACGGGTATCAGGCTGATGCGGTTGCTTTCCGCGAGGCTGGCATAGTGGCTGTAATCCCTCACCCCCAGGTCATACAGACGCCCGAGCAGGATCAGAACCAGCACCGTGATGAGGACGACACCAGCCTGCAGACGACGCCGGAATGCGGCCAGCTCGGCACGCAGGTTCTTCAGCTCACCGCCGCGCCAGTTCATGACTTGTCACGCCGCAAAGCGCAAGCGACTCCCCAGCATGAGCCCGTACCACAGCAGTGCCCCGCTGATCGTAGAGAGAAAACTCATGCCGTCCGTGGGAGGGCGACCGGAGATCCAGCCCGCCGCCAAAGCGACCATCTGCACCAGCAGCAGAATCGCAAAGATGTGCAGGCTCTGCTGCGGCAGATTGAATGCCGCCAGGCGGCGATGCCAGAGCTGCACCAGGTAGACGCCCAGGACATAGGCCAACGCATACTGCCCGAGCACGATCCCCTGCTGAAAGTCGGTTACGAGTCCCAGCAGCCACGCCAACCCCAGCCCCATACGGGCGGGAGCGCGATGCGTCCAGAACAATACCGCGACCAGCAGGAAATCCGGTCGCAGCCAGAGGCCCCAGCCAGACCACGGCAGCGTGCGCAGCACCAGGGCGACAAGCAGGCTGGCAAGCACGATCCCCCAGCTGCTGGGCGTATCGTTACGATTGCTGCCCGACATCACGGCTTTGTCTCCCCAGGCACGACGACGAAAAATGTCCGGCCGCTGTCGACGCCGGCGAAAGACACACAGTCGATGCCCAGGTAAGGGGTGGAGGTGTACGTCGTTACGCGTCGGACCCAGGCCACCGGCACCCCCGCAGGATAAACGCCATCCAGACCAGAGGTGGCCAACCTGTCGCCAGGTTTGACATCCACCCCCTGGGACAAATACCGGAGTTCGACACCGGCACCGGTGCCATAAAGCAGCAGACGCAGGCCGCTGCGCAAATCCTGGACCGGCACGACTTCGGCACGATCGGTAATGAGGCTGACCTCACTGCTGAGGGGGTAAACACGGGTAATCTGGCCGACCAGGCCATGTTCGTCGACCACCGGCCAGCCGGCCTTGAAGCCATCGCGCGCGCCCTTGTCTATCTCCACCCTCTGGGAAAAAGGATCGTTGCTTTCGGCGATGACGCGCACTGCCACCAACTTGTGAGGGGACGAACGCCTGAGCGACAGGAGAGCCCTCAGGTGAGCATTTTCCTGCGCCAACTGGGTTTGCAACAACAGCTTGGCGCGAGCATCACGCAATTCCACCGCCATGCGGCGGTTTTCCGCCAGCAGCTCGCCATGGCGGACAAAGAAACCGCCCATGGTTTCCAGCCACTGCAGGGGTGCGCGCGTGGCGACCTGCACGGGGTAAAGAGCCGACGCCAGACCACTGCGCAACCAGCCCAGCGAGTCCAAGCGGCTGTCCAGCACTATCACCAGCAAGGACAGCGCAACCCAGAAGGTCAAGCGCAAGGCCGGCGACAAGCGCCGGGCGAACATCACCTCCTGGCCGGACGCTGCCATATGGAAATCCGCTCCGGGACGCGCCCGCTCACTCGTGGGTAAACACCGCGTGAAGCTTGTCCATCTCCTCCAGGGCCCGACCGGAGCCGCGCACCACGCAGGTCAGTGGGTCGTCCGCGACGATTACCGGCAATCCCGTCTCCTCCATGAGCAGACGGTCGAGATCGCGCAGCAGTGCCCCGCCACCGGTAAGCACCATGCCTTTGTCGGCAATGTCCGCCCCAAGTTCCGGGGGCGTCTGTTCGAGCGCCTGCTTCACCGCACTGACGATCGCGTTGAGTGGTTCGGTCAGCGCCTCCAGCACCTCGTTGCTGGAAACCGTGAAGCTGCGCGGTATCCCTTCCGCCAAGCTGCGCCCCTTCACCTCCATTTCCCGCACCTCTGCCCCAGGGAAGGCGGACCCCATTTCCTTCTTGATGCCTTCCGCCGTGGCTTCCCCGATCAGCATGCCGTAGTTGCGGCGGATATAGTTGACGATGGCCTCGTCAAACTTGTCCCCACCAACGCGCACGGAGGAAGCATAGACCACCCCCCCGAGCGAGATCACCCCCACCTCCGTCGTGCCGCCGCCAATGTCCACCACCATGGAACCAGCCGCCTCGGCCACCGGCAAACCGGCGCCAATGGCGGCAGCCATCGGCTCCTCGATGAGGTAGACATGACGCGCGCCGGCCGAAATGGCGGACTCGCGAATGGCGCGACGCTCCACCTGGGTGGCGCCGTAGGGCACGCAGATGATGATACGTGGGCTGGGCTGAAACAGACGCGAGTCGTGCACTTTCTTGATGAAGTATTTCAGCATCTGCTCCGTGACGTTGAAATCCGCGATCACCCCGTCCTTCATCGGCCTGATGGCCTGGATGCTTCCAGGCGTGCGCCCCAGCATCTGCTTGGCTTCCACCCCCACGGCCTGGATGATTTTCTTGCCGCCGCCGGCATTGTCGGTGCGGATGGCCACCACTGACGGCTCGTCCAGCACGATACCCTGACCGCGCACGAAAATGAGGGTGTTGGCCGTACCGAGGTCGATGGCCAGATCCGTGGAAAAG
>JAJXXS010000183.1 GCA_021780975.1 Pseudomonadota bacterium | reverse complement strand
TGCAGGCCATGGGCGCGGAGATACGCATCGAGCACGGCTACATCCATGCCGCGGCGAAGAAGCTGCGGGGCGCGCGCTTTTTCATGGACACCGTGACGGTGACGGGCACCGAAAACCTCATGATGGCGGCCTGTCTGGCGCAGGGCGAAACCGTGCTGGAGAATGCCGCGCGCGAACCCGAGGTGGTGGACCTCGCCCATTGCCTCAAAGCCATGGGCGCGCAAATCGAGGGCGCCGGCAGCGACATTATCACCATCACGGGGGTGAGCGAACTGCGCGGCGCCGCCCATGCCGTGATGCCCGACCGCATCGAGACCGGCACCTTCCTGGTGGCCGGGGCGATGAGCGGCGGCTGCGTCACCGCGACGCACACGACGCCGCAGGCGCTGGAGGCAGTCATCGCCAAATTGCGCGAGGCCGGCGCCGAGGTCGCATGCGTGGAGGATCGCATACGTGTCTGCCGCAGCGGCCGGTTGAGGGCGGTGGACATACGCACGGCGCCGCATCCCGGATTTCCGACCGACATGCAGGCGCAGTTCATGGTCATGAACTGCGTGGCCGAGGGGGCCGCGGGCGTCACCGAAACCATATTCGAAAACCGCTTCATGCACGTGCAGGAACTGCGCCGCCTGGGCGCCGACATCGAGGTGTCCGGATCCACCGCGCTGGTGCGCGGCGTGGAGCGCCTGCAGGGCGCCACCGTGATGGCGACTGACCTGCGCGCCTCGGCCTGCCTGGTGCTGGCCGGCCTGGTGGGGCAGGGCGACACCCTCATCGAGCGCATCTACCATCTCGATCGCGGCTACGAGCGCATCGAAGAAAAACTTGTCCAGCTGGGCGCGCGCGTGCGCCGCCTGCACTGACCTGGTGTCCTGAGTCGGAAATTCATGATGGAAAAACGTCCAATATCGCCGCCCTGCTTTGTCGCCGTGCTCGCGAGGGGTGCAACCTCGCTGCGCGCGGCTTCGCGTCTGGCAACGATGTCGCCGGCTTTCGACGCCTGTCCAACCACCCCCGTAAATATTCCACGAACCTCCGCCTCAGGGCACTAGCCTCCGCCATGAACAACGACGTGACCCTGGCCCTGTCCAAAGGGCGCATTTTTCAGGAAACCCTGCCGCTGCTCGCAGCCGCAGGGATAGTTCCGCTGGAAGATCCCGAATCCTCGCGCAAGCTCATCATCGGCACCAACCGCGCCGACGTGCGCCTCATCATCGTGCGCGCGACCGATGTGCCCACCTACGTGCAGCATGGCGGCGCCGATCTCGGCGTGGCCGGGCGCGACGTGCTCATCGAGCATGGCGGCGAGGGGCTCTACCAGCCTGTCGATCTCGGCATAGCGCGCTGTCGCATGATGGTGGCGGTGCCTGAGGGCTACGATTACGCTGCGCACGTGCGTCAGGGCGCGCGCATCCGCGTGGCCACCAAATACGTGAAGATGGCGCGCGAGCACTTCGCCGCCAAGGGCGTGCATGTCGACCTCATCAAGCTTTACGGCTCCATGGAGCTGGCGCCGCTGGTGGGGCTGGCTGACGCCATCGTCGACCTCGTGTCCACTGGCGCCACCCTCAAGGCCAACCGCCTGGTGGCGGTGGAGGACATCGTACCCATCAGCTCGCGCCTGATCGTCAACCAGGCGGCGCTCAAAACCAAGCGCACCCTGCTCGCGCCCATCCTCGCCGCCATCGAAGGCGCGGCAGCGGGCCGCCGCGCCGCCTGAGCGTGGCGCTGTTCCATCCCGGGGCCATCGATGCGGCCGCGGTGCGCCGCATCCTCATCATCAAGTGGAGCGCCATGGGGGACTTGGTTTCCGCCACGGCCTTCGTGGAGGACGTGCGGCGCGCTTTCCCCGCCGCCACGATCGACCTCAACACCCTGCCTGCCTACGCCGGCTTGTTCCGCGACGATCCGCGCTGGCGCCGTGTCATCGCCGTGGCGGTGCGCGACGGCTGGCGCGGCATGTGGCGCTGGCTGCGGGAAATCGGCGCCGGGCAATACGATCTGGTGGTGGACATGCAGAGCAACGACCGCAGCCGGCTGCTGCTCTCCCTGCTGGCATGGTCCGGCCGCGGCGCGCGCTGGCGCATCGGGCACCGGGCGCGCTTTCCCTACCATTTCGGCCCCGCGCGCGACATGGTGTGGGATCGCCCCGGCATCTTCACCCGCAGCGCCTTGCAGGCGGCGGGCATCGCGACGCTGACGCCGCACGGCAGGCTCCATGTGGCCGAGGCGCAGCGCAGGCATGTCGCCGCGCTGATGGAGGAAGCCGGCTTGCGGCCCGGGAGTTACGTGATCTTTCTGCCGGGCTCGCAGAAGGCTGGTTTCCTCAAGCGCTGGGGCGTGCAGCGCTATGCCGAACTGGCGCGCCTGCTGCTCGCGCGCGGCGTGGAGAGCATCGTCCTCGTCGGTGGACCGGACGAGGTCGAGGACTGCCGGGAGATCGCGCGCCTGGGCGGCGCTGCGGTGGTCAACCTCAATGGCCGCAGCGGCATTGCGGATGCCGTTCTCCTGGCGGAGGGCGCGCGCGCGATCGTCGGCAACGATACCGGCATGGCCCACGTGTGCGCCTGCACGGACACGCCCATGCTGGTGATCTGCGGCCCCACCGACCCGCGCCGGGTGCGTCCCATCGGGCCGCAGGTGCTGGCGGTGCAGGTCGACATCCCCTGTCGCAACTGCTACGCCAAAGATTGCCCGCAGGCCGAATATCAGCGCTGCATGCAGCTGCTCACGCCGCATTGGGTGGCCGAGGCCGTGCTGCAATGGGAGCGCGGCGGGCGCCACTGGCCCGCGCTGGCGGTGCCGGTGCTGGGCTACGCCGGCGACGAGTAGGCTAGCCGCGGCAACCGCACGCTGACCCGGCAGCCGTTGCCGCCCGGGGCGGCATCGATGGCGACCTCGGCGCCGTGGGCCTGGGCGATTTCGCGCACGATGGCAAGGCCCAGGCCGCAGCCGTCGTTCTCCTCGCCGGGCAGGCGATAGAAGCGCTCCAGCACGCGCGCACGATGTGCGGCCGGGATGCCGGGGCCGCTGTCGGTGACGCTCAGGCGCACGTCTTCTGCAACGGCAACGGCCAGGGTCACCGCGCCGCCCGCCGGGGTGTAGCGCAGCGCGTTGTCGAGCAGGTTGGCGATCAGTTCGCGCAGGCTCACCTCGTTGCCGAGGACGGGAGCTTCCTGGTCGCCTTCGTAGCCCAGGTCGAGGTTCTTCTTCAGGGCAGTGGGCACCCATTCCATGGCGGCCTCGCGCGCCAGGCGCGCAAGGTCGAGTTTTTGCATGCTCGCACCGGCGGCGGCATGGGGCTCGTTGCGCGCCAGCGCCAGCAACTGATGCGACAAGCGGATCATGCGTTCGGTGCTGACGCGGGCCTGGTTCAGGGCGTGCCGGACCTCTTCCGGGCGCGGCTGCGACAGGGCGAGGTCGATCTGGCCCTTGAGGCCGGCGAGCGGGGTGCGCAGCTGGTGCGCGGCGTCGGCGATGAAATCCTGCTGGGTGGCGAGCACGCCTTGCAGGCGCTCCATGAGGCTGTTGATGGCGCCCACCAGGGGGCGCACTTCTTCCGGCGCCTGCTCCAGCGACAGGGGCTCCAGGTGCGTGGCGGAGCGTTTCTCCACCGCCAGGCGCACGCGCTCCAGGGGCACCAGGCCGCGCCGCACGCCGAACCAGACCAGCCCGGCGGCGAGCAGCAGCAGCACCACCTGCGGCGCGAGGATTTCAAGGAGCAGCGCCTGCGCCAAATGGTTGCGCTTGTTGAGCGTCTCCGCCGTCAGCACGCGGGCGGGGGCCTGCGCGGACGCGGCGGGCACGGACACCGCCACCACGCGCAGCGGCACGCCGCGGTGGCGCACATTGTAGAAGCGCGGGCGATCCCCCGCGGCGCCGGCCTGGGCGAGCCATGGGGCGCCGGCGAGGATGCGGCCCTGGCGGTCGGCCACGGCGTAGTAAGTGGTGTCGCGGGCATCCATCATGATGGCGTGCACCACTTCATGCGGCAGGTGCAGCGGCTGGCCGGGCAGGTAGTATTTGCGTGCGAGATCGCTCATGTCGACGGCGTTTTCCAGCAGCGCCTTGTCGTAAGCCTTGTTGGCGAAGCGGTGGGCGCCCAGGTAGACCACCATGGCCCACACCAGCAGCATGGCGGCGAGCGGGATGAACAGCCACAGCACCAGGGTGCGGCGCAGCGATAGCGGTCTATTCACCCGGCTTTTCCAGCAGATAGCCCATGCCGCGCACGGTCTTGATGCGGATGCCGGCGGGTTCGATCTTTTTGCGCAGGCGGTGGATGTAGACCTCGATGGCATTGGTGCCCACGGCCTCGTCGCGGCTGCACAGCTTGTCCACCAGCTGGTCCTTGCCCACCACCTGGCCGGCGCGCAGCAGGAGGGCTTCCAGGAGGGCGTATTCGCGCTGCGACAGATCGAGGTCAGAGCCTTCGAGGGTCATGCGCCGCGCCGCCAGGTCGAAGCGCAGCGGGCCGAGGGCGATCTCGGGGGCGGCGGCATGGGTGCGGCGCACCAGGGCGCGGATGCGCGCCTCCAGTTCGGGCAGGTCGAAGGGCTTGACCATGTAGTCGTCGGCGCCGAGATCCAGCCCGCGCACGCGGTCGGCCAGCGCATCCCGGGCGGTGAGTACCAGCACCGGCGGGACGGGCTTGCGCTGGCGCAGCGCGCGCAGCACCTCGAAGCCGTCGCGGCGCGGCAGGCCGAGGTCGAGGATGACCAGGTCGTAGGCCGGATCAGCCAGTGCGGCGTCGGCGGCCACGCCGTCGCGGCAGGCGTCGACCACGTAGCCGGCGCGGCGCAGCGCGTGCTGCAAGACATCGACGAGGACGGCATCGTCCTCCACCACCAGGATGCGCATGGCGCGAGTTTACAGGCAGATGGCCAGGCGCGCAGGCGGCGCTGTCAGGATGCCGTAAGCTTGGCGCTATAAGATGGTGCAAAGCCACTCACGCCCGTATCACCCCGGCCCCGACCGGGCTCACACACTGCATGATATTCATCGTCGATTTCGATGGCACGCTGGCGCCGCGCGACCCGCTGGACAGCCTGCTGGCCCGCTTCGCGACGTCACGCTGGCAGGCTCTGGAGGGCGATTGCCAGGCCGGCCGGATTTCCGCGCGCACCTGCCTGCAGGAGCAGGTGCGCCTGGTCGAGGCGAACCGGCTGGAACTGGAGGCTTTTTTCCACGACATCGAACTCGATCCCGGCTTCGCGAATTTCTGCCGCTACGCGCAGACCCTGGGCGAGGTGGCCATCGCCAGCGACGGCATCGACTATCCCATACGCCTGCTGATGGACAAGGGGCGGCTGCCCCGGCTGCGCAGCTACGCCAACCGCCTGCACTTCTTGGCCGGCGGCTTGGACGTGTCGTTCCCCTTCCTTGCCGGCGACTGCGGGGCGGGCAACGGCACCTGCAAGTGCGCGGCGGCGCAGGGGCTGGCGACCGCTTTCGGCGGCCCGGTCGTGCTCATCGGTGACGGTCGCTCCGATTTCTGCCTGGCGCGCCGGGCCGACCACGTGTTTGCCAAGTCGTCGCTGCGTGCCTATTGCGAGGCCGAGGGCATCGCCCATGTTCCTTTCGCCAGTTTCGACGACGTGCTCCAGGAGCTGCGGCGTTGGGATCTGGATGCCGAACGATCCGCGCTCCAGCGCGCCGGAACCTGATGGAGACTGCCCGCATGCCGCTTGCCGGGAGCGAAGGACCGGGAGCGACGGCGCCGGACGCCGAACTGCGCCGCGTGCTCGGCGCCCAGGGCTTTCATCATGCCGGCGGGCCGGCCGCGGTGCTGCTGATCCACGGCCTCACCGGCACGCCGGCGGAGATGCGTTTCGTCGGCAGCACCCTGGCGCGGCGCGGCTACAGTGTGGCCTGCCCGCAGCTGGCCGGCCACTGCGGCTCGGTGGCCGAGCTCAAGGCGACGCGCTGGCAGGACTGGTATGCCTCGGTCGAGCGCG
>JAJXXS010000361.1 GCA_021780975.1 Pseudomonadota bacterium | reverse complement strand
CGCGTGCCTGCGCGCTATAAGCGGGCGCGATCAACACTTCGAGGAACTGCCCAGAGACGGCCTCCGCGGTGGCGGCGTCGACCTCGCGGTTGAAGGCGATGATGCCGCCGAATGCGGAAGTGGCATCGGTCGCAAAGGCCATGCGGTAGGCATCCAGCAGATTTTCCGCCTGCGCCACGCCACAGGGGTTGGCGTGCTTGATGACGACGCAAGCCGGCGCGGGGAAGGTCTTGACGCATTCCCACGCAGCGTCGGCATCGCCGATATTGTTGTAGGAAAGTTCCTTGCCCTGCAGCTGAGCGTAATGCGCGAGCGTGCCTGGCGCCGGATCGGGGTCGCGATAGAACGCGGCCTTCTGATGAGGGTTCTCGCCATAGCGCATCGCCTGCACCTGGATGAACTGTTGACTGAGCACCGCAGGGAAACGGCCGTCCGGCCGGTCACCGTCGTCCAGAGCCGTCAGGTAGTTGGCCACTGCGCCGTCATAGGCCGCAGTGTGTGCGAAGGCCTTCTTGGCAAGAGCAAAGCGTGTCTTATTGGAAAGGCTGCCGGCAGTCCCCTGCAATTCGGCGATGACGCCAGCATAGTCGGCGGGATCGGTGATGACCGCCACCGCGGCATAATTCTTGGCCGCCGACCGCACCATGGCCGGGCCGCCGATGTCGATGTTCTCGATCGCGTCCGCCAGGCTGCAGCCTGGCTTGGCGATGGTTTCGCGGAAGGGATAGAGATTCACCGCCACCAGGTCGATATAGGGCAGCCCCGCCGCCGCCATGGTCTGGACATGGGCATCAAGGTCGCGCCGCGCCAGCAGGCCGGCATGTATCTTGGGATGCAGCGTCTTGACCCGGCCGTCGAGCATTTCCGGGAAGCCGGTGTACTCCGCCACCTCGACCACCGCCACGCCATGGTCTGCCAACAGCCGGGCGGTACCCCCGGTGGAAAGGATTTCCACGCCCAACCCGCTTAGCCGCCGGGCGAATTCGAGCACGCCGGTCTTGTCCGACACGCTCAACAATGCTCGTTGAATTTTCATGCTCTATCTATCTTTGTGGTGGCCTCAGAGCAGGCCGTGTTCGTTAAGCTTCTTGCGCAGGGTGTTGCGGTTGATGCCTAGCAGTTCGGCGGCACGCGACTGGTTGCCCTCGGCTCGATCCATGATGAAGACTAGGAGCGGCTTTTCCACCGCCTTCACCACCATGTCGTAGATGTCGTTGGGCTCCTCGCCGTCGAGATCCTTGAAATAGCGGTTGAGCGAACGCCGCACGCAGGCGGCCACTTCGTTTTCTTCCATCATGCTCCGCACTCCCTAAGCGGCGAGTTCCATTGACTCGTCCTGATATTGCAGGTAATTGCTTGCGCGCGCCGCCTGCGAAAAAAAATCGTTCACGGCACCCACTTGATCCCTGGTCGTTTCCAACTGGTTCATGGCGTGCCGAAACACGCCCGAATTCACCAGCCCCTTGGTGTACCAGGAGATATGCTTGCGCGCAATGCGCACCCCCATGTATTCGCCATAGAAGGCGTACAGATCATCCAAATGTTCCAGCACCACCTGGTGGATTTCTGCCACTTCCGGCGGCGGCAGGCGGCGGCCGGTGGCAAGGAAATGGTCGATCTCGCGAAAGATCCAGGGGCGCCCCTGCGCCGCGCGTCCGATCATGACCGCATCGGCGCCGGTGCGCTCCAGTACCTGCTTGGCTTTTTCCGGGCTGACGATGTCGCCGTTGGCGACAATGGGAATGCTCGCCTGCGCCTTCACCGCGGCAATGGTCTCGTATTCCGCCTCGCCGGAGTAACCGCACGCGCGCGTGCGGCCATGAATGGCCAGGGCGGCGATGCCGGCGCTCTCGGCGAGCTTCAGCACCCTGAGGGCATTGCGGTGTTCGCGATCCCAGCCGGTGCGGATCTTGAGGGTTACCGGCACATCCGGGACGGCGCCCACCACCGCTTCGAGGATGCGCCCCACCAGAGGCTCATCCTGCAGCAGCGCCGAGCCGGCCATGACGTTGCACACCTTCTTGGCCGGACATCCCATGTTGATGTCGATGATCTGCGCCCCGCGTTCGACATTGTAGCGGGCGGCTTCCGCCATCATGGCGGGATCGGCGCCGGCGATCTGCACCGCCTTCGGCTCCACCTCGCCCTCGTGATTGGCGCGCCGCAGCGTTTTGGAGGAGCCGTAAAGCAACGAATTGGAAGTCACCATTTCGGACACCGCCATGGCCGCGCCCATCCTCTTGCACAACTGGCGGAATGGCCGGTCCGTCACCCCGGCCATGGGGGCGACGATGAGGCGGTTCTTGAGGAGATGGGGGCCGACGCGCATAAGGGCTGGAATTCTACCCGCGAGCGCAGCAGGGGAAAACTGTCAGGTTTTTTTACACTCGGAATACCACAAGATGCCGACACATGCTAAAAACAAGACCTGTCCAACCCAGGAGACAACCGTGAGCTTCATGTCCGAATTCAAGGAATTTGCCGTCAAGGGCAATGCCATAGACCTCGCCGTGGGTGTCATCATCGGCGCCGCGTTTGGCAAAATCGTCGATTCCATCGTCAGCGACCTCATCATGCCGGTGGTCGGACGCGTCGTCGGTGGCCTGGATTTCTCCAATTATTTCATCCCCCTCAAGGAAGTTCCCCCAGGCATGCCGATGACCCTGGCGGACATGAAGAAAGCCGGCATCCCGGTCTTCGCATACGGCGACTTTCTCACCGTCCTGCTCAATTTCATCATCCTCGCCTTCATCATCTTTCTCATGGTGCGGCAGATCAACCGGCTGAAAAAATCTCCCCCTCCCGCTGCGCCGGCGGCCCCGCCCGAGGACATTCAACTGCTGCGTGAAATTCGCGACAGCCTGAAGGCACGCTGATCATTCCTTCTTGCCGGCTTTCCCAAACAAGGCGTCAAGCGCGCCGCGATCGCCCTGTGCCACCGCTGCCCCGCCGCCGCGGTAGGCATCGGGGCGCGGCACGAAATAGCCGCAGAAATTGGCGCGCTCCTTGGAGCGCACATCCTCGGCCATCGGTTCGCGGCATTGCTGCGCCACCCGGGGATCGAAAAAGCGGCACAGGCGACACACATGCAGCTCCGCACGGCAACTGGGGCATTGGTCGCGCCTGCCGAGCGGCAGGGAAAGCGCGCGGCCAGGCTGGCGCCGCATTTCCAGCATTGCAGGGCTTCGTTCATCGCGGATCCTTCCAAGCTGCCAGGGAACGCATGCCTGACAGGTTGGCAAAGCAGGTGCGCCGTGTGCAGGGGATGCCGGCAGGCTTCAGCACCAAGCGTATGAGGTCGAACATCTCTTCCGGAGCAGGGTAGGTGATGAGCACGTCGCGGGAGAAATCCAGCGCCGTGGGGTGGGCCTTGGATGCACGGAGATGATCCCAGCAGAGCGCCTGTGGGTCAATCCGGACTGCGGCCTGAAAGCCCGCTGCTGGCAGGAAACGCCGACCGCGCTCCCCTGCATGATGCAAGCCGCCCGTTCCATGCGAGAAAGGCCGACCCCCGACGCGCGGGACGGGGGCGACAACCGGCGGCCGTCGGAGCGCTAAAATAGGGCTTTCGCAGCAAGGAATCGAGATGAGCCAACGCCCCAGCGCGCGCGCGCCCGGCCAGATGCGCCCGGTGCGGTTTACCCGCCACTACACCAAGCATGCAGAGGGAGCGGTGCTGGCCGAATTCGGCGACACCAAGGTGCTCTGCACCGTGAGCGTCGAGGAAAAGGTGCCGGCTTTTCTCAAGGGTCAGGGTCAGGGCTGGATCACCGCGGAATACGGCATGCTGCCGCGCTCCACGGGCACCCGCACCGATCGAGAAGCCGCGCGCGGCAAACAGTCGGGGCGCACCCAGGAAATCCAGCGTCTGATCGGACGCAGCCTGCGCGCGGTGGTGGATCTGCAGAAACTGGGCGAACGCACCCTGAAGGTGGACTGCGACGTCCTGCAGGCCGATGGCGGCACCCGCACTGTCAGCATCAGCGGGGCCTATGTGGCTCTCGTGGACGCGCTGAACTGGTTGATTGCAGCGGACAAGCTTAGCGTATCCCCGCTTACCGACAGCGTTGCTGCAGTGTCGGTCGGGGTTTATCAAGGCGTGCCGGTGCTCGACCTGGATTATGCGGAGGACTCGACCTGCGACACGGACATGAATGTGGTGATGACCGGCAGCGAAGGCATCATCGAGGTGCAGGGCACGGCCGAAGGCGCGCCTTTCGACCGCGAGAAACTCGACGACCTCCTTGATCTCGCCGCCGCCGGGATCATGGACATCACGCTCATGCAACGCGCCGCGCTGGAGGAGAACTGATGCGCCTCGTCATCGCCTCGGGCAATCCCGGCAAGCTGCGCGAAATCGGCCAGATGCTTGCGCCGCTGGGCATAGAAGTGCAGCCGCAGTCCGACTTCGGCGTACCGGAATGCCCGGAGCCTTATTTCACCTTCATCGAAAACTGTCTCGCCAAGGCCCGCCACGCCTCGCTGCATACCGGATTGCCGGCGCTGGCGGACGATTCCGGCATCTGCGCGCACGCCCTCAATGGCGCCCCCGGCGTCTACTCCGCGCGCTATGCCGGCGAACCAAAATCGGACCAGCGCAACAACGAGAAGCTGGTCGCGGCATTGGCCGACAAGCCAGATCGCCGTGCGCATTATTACTGCGTCATGGTGCTGGTGCGCCACGCCGAGGATCCTGAGCCGCTGATCGCCGAGGGACGCTGGCATGGGGAAATCATCGCGACGCCGCGCGGCGTGGGCGGCTTCGGCTACGACCCCTATTTCCTGGTTCCCGCGCTGGGCAGAACCGGGGCGGAACTGGCGGCCGAGGAAAAAAATTCACTCAGCCATCGCGGCCAAGCGCTGCGCGAACTGGTGGCCAAGCTGCGCTCTTCCCAGGCCCTCCCTTGAGCGCGGCACTGCCCGCGTGGGTGCAGCAGCTGGCACAAGAGCGGGCGTTGGCGAACTTGCGAGGACATCGCATCGACAATAGTCGATGACAAAGGCCGTGCCGGCAGGCTGCGGCGATCCCAAACATGATCGGTGACCGAACCTGACCAAGCTTACCGAAGCGTAAGCACCAGGCCGACGCCGGGAAAGCTCCACGGCCGCAAAATATCCCCATGAAACGCCCATGCGTTTCGTCTTTGCCAAGGAGATCTGCATGCCTGTTCCAGTCCGGTTTCTCGGTACCCTGCTTGCCCTGCTTAGCCTTACCCCTGCCGCGCGCGCAGGATACACCCCACCCCCAGCGCGCGCCGGCGACGATCCCATCATCGCCCCGGTAAGCTGCGCCGACGGCGTGACCGCTGCGCAACTGAGCATGGCAAACGCCTCGGACAGCACAGTGCGCACCACCCCTTTTGCTGACCGCTAAATCACCGGCCACCCCCCAACAAAGCATGGGGTCTGCATGGCTCGGCAACGAGCACGTATACGCCCCAAGCTAACGAAAACAGGAGAAATCATGATGCGCAAGACCTTCCACGCGACGAAATTCCATAACCGTCCCGCTGCGACCCAGGTGCTGTCAGGCTTCATGCTGATCGCCTGCGCCGCAATCATGCCCGGACCCGCCTATGGGGCGGATTCCGCCCCGGCGGGGAAAAACGCGTTCAGCGAAGCGGACGCCAATCGTGACGGCTGCGTCTCCCTGAAGGAATGGGAGGCGGGCCACACCGACAAAGAGGCGTTTTATAAGGCCGACAGCAAACATACCGGCTGCCTCGGGCAGGCCGCCTTCATCAAGGCCGAGGCCTTATCCGGCGGTCATGCGGCGGGCAAATACCTGAGCGACAGCTGGATCACCACCAAGGTCAAGGCCGCGTTGGTCAAGGATGAGAAACTCAAGGGGCTCGACGTGAAAGTGGTCACGCATCACGGCATCGTCCAGCTCTCGGGCTGGGTAGACAGCCCGGAACTCGCCCGGGAAGCCGTCCGAATCACAACGGGAGTGGAAGG
>JAJXXS010000385.1:3355-5963 GCA_021780975.1 Pseudomonadota bacterium | reverse complement strand
ACGACTACGGCTGGACGATGAGGCGCTTCCTGCGCCGCACCGGCCCGCGCCTGGGGCTGATCCTGGAAACCGAACTGTGGCCGAACATGATGCGCCAGGCCCGGCGGGCAGGCATTGCGCTGATGCTGGTGAATGCCCGTCTCTCCGCGCGCTCGGCGCGCGGCTACGCGAAGATTCCCGCCCTCACGCGCGCCACCCTGGCTTCCCTGCGCGCCATCGCGGCGCAAAGCGCGGACGACGCCGCGCGCCTTAAGGCCCTCGGGGCCGAACAGGTGACGGTGACCGGCAATCTCAAGTTCGACCTCACGCCGCCCGGCGAACTGCTGAAGCTGGGCCGCGCCTGGCGTGCGGCCTGGGGTGCGCGCGCCGTCCTGCTGGCCGCCAGCACGCGCGAGGGAGAGGAAGCGCTCATCATCGAAGCCTTCCTGCGCCGCTTCGACGCTGCCGTCCTGCTGGTGCTGGTGCCACGCCACCCGCAGCGCTTCGATGCGGTGGCGGAGCTGCTGCACGAACGCGGCGTTGCCTTTGTGCGTCGTTCTGACGGCTGCCGGCCGGACGCCAACACCCGGGTCATCCTGGGCGACAGTCTGGGCGAGCTTTACGCCTATTACGCGGCGAGCGATATCGCCTTCATCGGCGGCAGCCTCCTGGACTATGGCGGGCAGAACCTCATCGAGGCGGCGGCCTGCGGCACGCCCGTGCTGGTGGGGCCGCACACGCGCAATTTTGCCGCGGCAGTGGCAGAAGCCGTGGCGGGCGGCGCCGCCCGCCACGTGGCAACGGCGGAGGATCTGATGGAAGCGGCGGCCCACCTGCTCGACGATGGCACGGCGCGCCACTCCATGGCAGCGGCCGCCCTCGCCTATGCGCAGGCCCACCGTGGCGCCACAGAAAAACTCTGGCGCTTGGTGCAGGACTGCTGCCCCGACATCTGCCGTTGAGAGCTCTGGGCAATCCCGCCGGCGTCGGCGCCGCGCAGAGAGAGAGCAGCACCCTGCGTAAGCGCTGAATGACCATCGAGGCCAACTGAAGATATAATTGTCCTGTTATCTCTTCATAAAGGGTGGGCATGAATTCCCTCGCCACCGCTGCCATCGCACCGCATTTTTGCGCCAACCTCTCCACCAGCCCCGCGCAGGCGCAGCCCTGGCGCCATTGGCTGCTGGACGACGCGTTCCCGGCCGGGGTTTGCGAAGCCATCGCCGCCCTGCCCTTTGCGCCGCCAACGATTGCCGACACGCAGGGCAAGCGCGAAACCCACAACGTCAGCCGGACGTATTTCTCCCCCGAACACCGGGCGCGCTTTCCGGTCTGCGCACAGGTGGCGGCTGCGTTTCAAACCCCCGCCACCGTCGCCGCCCTGCAGGAAAAGTGCGCCACGCCGCTCGACGGCGCTTCACTGCGCATCGAATACTGTCTGGATACCGACGGCTTCTGGCTCGAGCCGCACACCGACATCGGGGTCAAGAAATTCACCATGCTGGTGTATCTGTCCGACGAGCCCGGCGCGCAGGATTGGGGCACCGATCTTTACGACGGCGCGCAGCAATGGGTGGGCAGCGCGCCCTACCGGCGCAACGCCGGACTCATCTTCATCCCCGGCGACGACACCTGGCATGGCTTCCGCAAGCGCCCCATCGACGGCGTGCGCAAGTCCATCATCATCAATTACGTCGGGCCGGAATGGCGTGCGCGCCACGAGCTGGCTTATCCGGACCAGCCGGTGAGCGCGCGCTGATGCGCCTGCGCGGCGCCGCTCAGCCCTCCAGGAACAGCTTGTAGGCCGGGTTGCCGCTTTCGTCCCAATGGCGGTAGCCTAGCTGGGCAAGGAACTTGCGGAACGCCGGCTTTTCCTTGGGCGGCACCTGGATGCCCACCAGCACGCGCCCATAGTCGGCGCCGTGGTTGCGGTAGTGGAACAGGCTGATGTTCCAGCCGCGGCTCATCTTGTCGAGGAAGTTCATCAGGGCGCCCGGCCGCTCGGGGAATTCGAAGCGGTAGAGCAGCTCATGGTCGGCCAGCGGCGCGCGCCCGCCGACCAGGTGGCGCACGTGCAGCTTGGCCATTTCGTTGTCGGTGAGGTCCACCGCCTGCAGGCCGTGGCGGTTGAGCTGCGCCACCAGGCGCGCGCGCTCCTCGTCGCCCTGCACCTGCACGCCGGCGAACACGCGCGCCAGCTTGGGGTCGGCATAGCGATAGTTGAACTCGGTGATATTGCGCGCGCCCAGCAGGCCGCAGAAGGTCTTGAAGCTGCCGGGCGTCTCCGGGATCGTGACGGCGAGGATGGCCTCGCGCCGCTCGCCCAGCTCGGCGCGCTCGGCGACGTGGCGCAGGCGGTCGAAATTCATGTTGGCGCCGCTGGCGATCGCTACCAGCGTCTTGCCCTTGAGCCTGTCCCTCGCCACCGCGGCCTTGAGTCCGGCCACCGACAGCGCGCCGGCCGGCTCAAGGATGGAACGGGTGTCCTCGAAGACGTCCTTGATGGCGGCGCAGATGGCGTCATTGTCCACGCGCAGCACCTCGTCCACATACAGCCGGGCCAGACGAAAGGTCTCCTTGCCCACTTCCTTGACCGCCACGCCATCGGCGAAGATGCCCACCCGCGCCA
>JAJXXS010000385.1:0-3255 GCA_021780975.1 Pseudomonadota bacterium | reverse complement strand
AAGCAATCCCCGCGATTCTACCGGACGGCGCCTGCTGCCGTCCGCGGCAGGTGCGCCACCGCGAGCGCGCACAGCGCCACCGTCAGGGCGCTCAGGCCGAAGGCGTAAGGCGCGCCCAGGCGGGTCCAGACCTCGCCCATCAGCAAGCCCCCGGGAATGGCCGCCAGGCCAGTGACGAGGTGGTACCAGCCGAATCCGGCGCCCATGGCGAGGGCCCTGGTAGCTTCCGCCACCAGGGCGCGCTCGCCGCCCTCGGACAGTCCGACCAGCGCGCCGAACGCCACGCTGGCGCCTGCCAGCGCCCAGGGCGTGCCCGCCGCCGCCAGCAGTAGCAGGCCCAGGGCGGTGCCCAACCAGGCCAAGCGCATCCAGACACGCAGGCCGAGGCGGTCGGCGTAGTGGCCGCCGGCGTAGGCGGTAGCCGCCTTGGCCGCGCTGTAGACCGCCCACAGCAGCATGAGGGCCACCGGGCGCATGCCCAACTGATAGCCGCGCAGCAGCAGGAAGGTTTCCGGCAACTTGCCAAGGGTAAAGGCCGCGACCAACGCGAGATAGGGCTTGAGCGCTGGCGCCGGCGCGGCCAGCGCGGCGGCGGCCGGCCGCGCCTCGGCCGGTGTCGGTGCCGGCGTAGGCTCGCGCATGGCCAGCAGGATCATCAGCACGCACAACACTCCGGGAACCACCGAAGCCCAGATGGCCGCCCGCAGATCGTCGTGATGCCAGGCGAGCACGGCCGCTGCCGCGAGCGCGCCGGCGAGCGCGCCGGCGTTGTCGAAGGCGCGATGCAGGCCGAAGGCGGCGCCGCGCCGGTTGACGTCCACCGCAAGGGCGATGAGCGCATCACGCGGCGCGCTGCGCAGGCCCTTGCCGACGCGGTCGGTCAGACGCACGCCGAGAATGCCGCTCCAGTGGGTCGTCAGGGCGATGAGCGGGCGCACGGCGTTGGACAAGGCATAGCCTGCCACGGTCAGACCCTTGCGTGCGCCGGCGCGGCGGTCGGAATGGGTGCCGGCCCACAGCTTGAGCAGGCTGGCGAGGGCCTCGGCCGCGCCCTCGATGAAGCCCAGCGCCAGCGCTGGCGAGCCGCCCATGCCGGCCAGCAGCAGCGGCACCAGCGGCACCACCATTTCCGAGGCCAGGTCGTTGAAGAAGCTCACCAGGCCAAGCAGCCAGACGAGGCGCGGCAGGCGGGGCAGAAAGCGGCGGTTCATGCGCAGGCAGACGTGGGAAGGAGGCGCAAGCTTCATATAAAATGCGCTTTTAGAGAAGTTTTGCCGCCATGAACGCGCCCCGCCTGCGCGAAATCCCCTACAACTACACCTCCTTCTCCGACCGCGAGATCGTCATCCGCCTGCTCGGCGAGAACGCCTGGGACACCCTCAACCAGCTGCGTGCCGAACGCCGCACGGGACGTTCCGCGCGCATGCTGTTCGAGGTGCTGGGCGACATCTGGGTGGTGCGGCGCAATCCCTATCTGGAAGACGACCTGCTGCACAGTCCCAAGCGCCTGGCCGCACTCATCGCCGCGTTGCGCCACCGCCTGAACGAGATCGAAAAGCGCCGTCAGGGCAACGACCGCGTGAGCACGCTGCTGGCCGCCGCCACGCGCGCGGTGGACCGCTTCGCCGCCGGTTTCGAGGAGACGCGGCGCCTGCGCCAGGAGGTGGAGCGTCGCCTGGCGCGCCACACGCGCCGCGACAACCTCTGCTTCGACGGCCTGGCGCGCGTCTCCCACGTCACCGACGCCACCGACTGGCGCGTGGAATATCCCTTCGTCGTGGTCAATCCCGACACCGAAGCGGAGATCGCCCCCCTGGTGAGTGAGCTGATCGCCCTGGGCCTCACCATCATTCCGCGCGGCGGCGGCACCGGCTACACCGGGGGCGCCATCCCGCTGACCGACCGTGCCGCCGTCATCAACACCGAAAAGCTGGAGGCCCTGTCCGCCATCGAATACCTGCGCCTGCCTGGCGTCGAGCATGACGTACCCACCCTGCACTGCGGCGCCGGCGTGGTGACGCGCCGGGTGATGGACGCAGCGGAAGCCGCCGGCCTGGTGTTCGCCGTCGACCCCACCAGCGCGGACGCCTCCACCATAGGTGGCAACGTCGCCATGAACGCAGGCGGCAAGAAAGCCGTGCTGTGGGGCACGGCGCTCGACAACCTGGTGTCGTGGAAGATGGTCACGCCGGAAGCCGACTGGCTGGAAGTAACGCGGCTGGATCACAACCTCGGCAAGATCCACGACGTCGACACCGCGCGCTTCGAAATTCGCCGCTACGCGCAGGACGGCAGGACGCCCAAGGGGGAACCGCAGATCCTCGCCATCCCCGGCAGCCACTTCCGCAAGACCGGCCTGGGCAAGGACGTCACCGACAAATTCCTGTCCGGCCTGCCCGGCATCCAGAAGGAGGGTTGCGACGGCCTCATCACCTCGGCGCGCTTCGTGCTCCACCGCCTGCCGAAGTATGGGCGCACCGTGTGCCTGGAATTCTTCGGCCGCGTGCGCGAGGCGGTGCCCGCCATCGTCGAGGTCAAGGACTATCTTGCCGCCCACCCCGGCGCCATCCTCGCCGGCCTGGAGCATCTCGACGCGCGCTACGTCAAGGCGGTCGGCTACGCCACCAAGGCCGCACGCCACGAACGTCCGCGCATGGTGCTGCTGGCCGACGTCGTCAGCGACGACGAGGCCGCCCTTGATGCCGCCGCGCTGGCCATCGTGGCGTTGGCGGAACAACGCGGCGGCGAAGGCTTCATCGCCAAGAGCGCGGAGACGCGCAAGAAATTCTGGCTCGACCGCGCCCGCACCGCCGCCATCGCCGCCCACACGAACGCCTTCAAGATCAACGAAGACGTGGTGATCCCGCTGCCGCGCCTGGCGGATTATTCCGACGGCGTGGAGCGCATCAACATCGAGCTGTCGATCGGCAACAAGCTGGCCCTGCTCGCCGAGTTGCGCGCCTTGTTCAACGCCGAGCTGCCGCTGTTCGAGGACGAGGACACGGTGGCCGACCCGGTCATGACCGAGGAGCGCCGCGGCCGCGCCCTGCAGCTGCTCGATCAGGTGGAGAGGCGCTGGCGCTGGCTGCTCGACCATCTCGACAGTCCCTTGTCCAGCGTCGAGCTGGGCCTGTTCAGCGGCCCGCTGCCCGCCGAGCTGCTGGCCGCCACGGTGTTCCAGGCGCTGCAGGACCAGAGCCTGCGCGTGTCGTGGAAGCGCGAGGTGCGGCGCGAGCTGCAGCGCATCTTCGTCGG
>JAJXXS010000104.1 GCA_021780975.1 Pseudomonadota bacterium | reverse complement strand
CGGCCAGACAGGTGCCGGTGACCAGCCCTACGTAGCCGGTGCCGATGACGGTGACCTTCATTTTCTTTCCTTACGAGACTTGATGTTGTTTTCCAGGTTCTGGAGGGCGACGAGCGGATCGGCAGCAGCGGTCACAGGCCGCCCCACCACCAGGTAGTCCGCGCCAGCCGCGAGCGCCTCCGCAGGAGTCATGGTGCGCTGCTGATCATCCGGCTGACTGCCCGGCAGGCGTATGCCTGGCGTCACCAACTTGAATTCGGCGCCCAGCGTCTTGCGCAAATCGGCCGCCTCGCGCGCACTGCATACCACGCCATCCATGCCGCATTCCTGGGCCAGGCTGGCGAGGTGGCGCACCTGCTCGGCGGGCTTGCGCTTTATGCCTGTCTCGGCAAGATCTGCGGCACCCAGGCTGGTCAGCACCGTGACCGCGGTAATGAGAGGCCGTTGCGGAAGGTGGGCGACGGCCTCCCGCGCCGCCTGCATCATGGCGCGCCCGCCGCTGGCGTGGACATTGACCATCCACACGCCGAGCCTGGCTGCCGCCTGGCAGGCGCCGGCAACCGTATTGGGAATGTCGTGGAATTTCAAATCCAGGAAAATTTCGAAATCATGCAGAGCCAGCCCGCGCACCAGATCGGGGCCAGCCGCAGTGAACAGCTCCTTGCCGATCTTCAAGCGATAGCGACGCGGGTCGAGACGCTCTGCGAGATCCCATGCCTGGGATCCTTTGGAAAAGTCGAGGGCGATAATGATGGGCGTGGTCATTCTTCTCTGCGTTCCGGATCGAAACTGTCCCAGCGTCCGCACGCCGGGCAGCGCCAAAAAAACTGTTTTGCCTTGAAGCCGCAACTCACGCACTGGTAGCGCGTAAGACGCTGGCTATGCGCCTGAATGAGATCTTTGGCGCTTTGCATGACATCGCGCCGTTCGCTCGTGGCCTGCAGCATCTCGGCCTCAATGAGCTTGTCCAGGGCACGCAGGCTGGGGTGGCGACGCAGCTCCTCCTTGGCGAGTTGATAGGCCGCCTCGGACCCCTGCACCTGCAGCACCGCATTGTAGAGGCTGTTGAACAGGTCCAGGGAAGGCTGCCGCGCGAGCAAGCCGCGCAGCCAGGCGAGCCCCTCCTCCATGCCGCTAGTCTCGCGGAAGGCGCCGAGCAGTTTATCCACCACCAGGACCATGTGCGGCGCACTTTGCGTCTCCACTTCCCGCCAGCGCAGGATGGCCTCGCGCGGCGTCCCGCCCGACGCCTCCAGATCTCCCAGCATCATGGTCGCACGCACGCATTGCCGATTGATGTCGAGCGCCTGCTGCAGATGCTGGCGTGCGCTTGGATTGTCGCCGCGCACCGCATCCAGCAGGGCGAGTTCGCAATGAAAGTGGGCGATCTCCGCATTGAGGGGACGCGAGGAAAGCTTGTCCAGAAATGCAGCAGCCTCGATGGCTTTGTGCCAGTCCTTCTCCTGCACGTAAATTTCCAGCAGTTGGCTGCGCGCCAATCCCTCCATGGGGGTATTGAGCAGCCGGTTGAAAACTTCTTCCGCGCGATCCAGCAGCCCCGCTTTCAGATAGTCCGTGCCCAGCTCCGCCAAGGCCTTGAGCCGGTATTCCTGGCTCAGTCCCTCGCGTTCGAGCAGGTTTTCGTGCATGCGGATGGCGCGGTCCAGTTCGCCGCGCTTGCGGAACAGGCCTCCCAGGGCGAAATGCAGGTCTATGGTCTCCGGCTCCAGCTTGACCACTTCGATGAAGGCCTCGATGGCCTTGTCAGGCTGCTCGCTGAGGAGAAAATTCAAGCCCTTGAAATAAGAATTCGGCAGCGCGCGAGACTCGGTCACCACCTGTTTGATATCGATGCGCGCCGCCAGCCAGCCCAGGGCGAAAAACAGCGGAAATGCGAGCAGCCACCAGGATGCAAACTCCGTCATTGCGGCGGCTCACCCCGCGCTTGGTCAGGTTGCAGCAGCTTTAGCTGGCGCCGCAGGAGCGCCAAGTCGCGACGCATGCGGATAAACGAGGGAATCACCGCCAGAACGCCGAGCGCCGCGCCGACGGCGAAGCACAACAGGATCACCACCACCAGGGGCGCCTGCCAAGGGGTGGCGACGAAATATTGCACCGTGACGACCTGGCTGTTTTCCAGCGCAAAAGCCAATACCAGCAGGAAGAGTGCGATGCGGACGATCCAGGCAAGATAACGCACGAGCAAGCGGGTTGCGGGCACAAGTTGCGGATTCTACCGCCTCGCGCCTTAAATCCGAACAACAGCGGCGCGGAACCAATGTCCTGTTTCGGGCTCTCTTCCCTATCGCGTCCGCTGGTGGGGCGTAACCAAGGAGATCCTCCATGCTAGGCATCAACCTCAGCGGCCGGCGTGCCCTGGTCACCGGTTCCAGCTCCGGCCTGGGCGCGGCCATGGCCAAGACCATGGCCGCAGCAGGCGCCACCATTGCGATCCATGACCGCGGCAGGAGCGCGGCAGCCGAAGCGGTTGCCGCAGGCATCCGCGCGACCGGTGGAACAGCCCAGGCCTTCGGCGGCGACGTGTCACAACGCGCGGACATGGATGCGCTGTTTGCTGCCATGGACCAGGCCTTCGGCGGCATCGACATTCTCGTCAACAACGCGGGCCTGGACGGCGCGCGCGCCGATTGCGCGACCAGCGACCCGGACACCTGGCAGAAGACCATCGCCGTCGATCTCCTGGGCCCCTACTATTGCGCACGCCTGGCTCTGCAGCGCATGCTGCCACAGAAGCGCGGCGTCATCCTCAACATCACCTCCGTGCACGAGTTCATCCCCTGGGAAGGCTACAGCGCCTACACCAGCGCCAAAGCAGGGCTGTCCATGTTCACCAAGACCCTGGCCCAGGAAGTGGCAGGCGACGGCATCCGCGTCCTCGCCCTAGCGCCCGGCGCCATCCGCACCCCCATCAATGCCGACGTCTGGCAAGACCCCAAAGGGCTGGCCGATCTGGACGAAAAAATCGCCATGGGTCGCCTGGGCGAACCTGAGGAGATCGGCAATGTCGCAGCCTTTCTGGTAAGCGACCTGGCGAGCTACATCACCGGCACCACGCTGGCAGTGGACGGCGGCATGCTGATCTATCCGGATTTCCGCCATGGCGGCTGAGCGGCGGCGCCAGCCGCGTGCGACACGGCGCGGTCTCTGCCGCTGACATGGACGCCGACGTCCTCATCATCGGCAGCGGCGCCGGCGGCGGCACGTTCGCGCGCGCGCTGGCCGATTCGGGCCTGCGCATCCTGGTACTGGAGCGCGGCGACTACCTCACCCGCGAGAAGGCCAACTGGAACGCCGAAGCGGTCTTTCACGAGCACCGCTACCACACCGACGAAGACTGGCGCGATGCCGGCGGCAAACCGTTCCGCCCCGTCACTGGCTACCACGTCGGCGGCAATACCAAGCTCTATGGCGCGGCGGTGCTGCGCCGGCGCGTGAGCGATTTCCGCCGTCGCCGCTATCCCGAGGGGGAAACGCCGGACTGGCCGATCAGCTACGAGGATCTGCGTCCCTACTACGACCAGGCCGAAACCTGGTACCACTGCCACGGCCAGACAGGCCTGGACCCCTGCGAGCCGCCGCGCGCGGAGTATCCCTGCCCGCCTTTCGCCCATGAACCCTACCTCGCCGAAGTCGCCGCAGCGCTCGGGGCCCATGGCCTGCACCCGTTCCCCTTGCCGCTCGCCATCCACCGCAACGAGGCAGAGCCGCGGCTGGCGCCCTGCATACGCTGCGATACCTGCGACGGCTTCCCCTGTCTGTTGCATGCCAAGGGCGATGCCGAGGTGTGCGGCATCGCACCCGCCCTGGCCGCACCACGAGTCACACTGCTGACCGGCATACGCGTGCGCCGCCTGCTCACTGGTCCTGATGGGCGTCGAGTCGATGCGGTGGAGGCCGACACCCCATCCGGCCCGCGCAGCTACCGCGCCCGCCTCGTGGTGCTCGCCGCCGGTGCGGTGAATTCCGCCGCGCTGCTGCTTGCCTCACGCCAACCTGCCTGGCCTCAAGGGCTTGCCAATGCCCATGGCCTGGCCGGGCGTCACTACATGTGCCATCGCAACAGCGTGTGCGTGGCCGTGGATCCGCGCCGGCGGAATCCCACGGTATTCCAGAAAACCATAGGCATCAACGATTTCTACGAGGATTCCGGCGACGCGGATTTTCCCTATGCGCTAGGCCATGTGCAGAACCTGGGCAAGCTCACGCCGGAGATCCTGGAGGCCCAGAAAAGCCTGTGGCCGGAAGAACTGGCCAGGCTCGTCGCCCATCATTCGCTGGACTGGTGGCTCACCACCGAAGACCTGCCCGACGCCAACAATCGCGTGCAGGTGGACGACGATGGCGCGATCCGCCTGGCCTACAGGCCCAACAACGTCGACACCCATGAGCGCCTGCTCGCCAAGTGGAAGACCATCCTGCGCGAGCTTGGCTATCCCCTGGTACACAGCCAGACCATGGGCATCGAGGCTGTCGCCCACCAGGCCGGCACGCTACGCTTTGGCCATGACCCGGCCAGCAGCGTGCTCGACGTGAACTGCCGCGCCCACGGCGTGGACAATCTCTATGTCGTGGACGCTTCCTTCATGCCTTCCATCGCCGCCGTGAATCCGTCACTGACTGTGATGGCGAACGCGCTACGGGTGGCCGATCATGTGCGCGCGCGCTTCGCCGTCGGCCTGAGCCCTTGAACCGCAGACTGGTCGTCGGCACGGTATATGGGGCCGGCATACTGCAGGGCGCCGCCTTTGTGCTGGTGCCTTCCCTGGGAACGATACTCGCCGCCGCGCCCTATCACTTCAGCATCTCCGCCTACGGCCTGCTGTATTTTCCCGAGATCGGCGGCGCCATCCTCGGAGCCCTCGGCGCCGGGCGGCTGCAGCAATACGCCGGCAGCCAGGGCGTGCTGCGCGCCGGCCTCGCCGCCAACGTCCTCGGCATGCTTCTGCTGGTGCTCGCTTCCCTCAGCGCGGGGCCACTGGCCTATGGCGCCATCCTGCTGGAGACCCTGGCGCTCGGGCTGGGCTTCGGGCTCACCCTGGCAGCCGTCAACCACTACGCGGCAGCTCTGTTTGCGACCGCTGAAACCCGCGCCGTCACCGTTCTGAACGGACTCGTCGGTGCAGCCACTGCGCTGTCGCCGCTGCTGCTCGACGCGGCCGAGCGCATGGGAAACTGGGGGGTCTGGCCGGCGTTGCTGCTGGCCGGCTTTGCGCTGCTGCTGTTCGCCCGGCTGCCTGACCACCGACCCTCGCGCCAAGCACAGGGCTATCAATGGGCAATGCTGCCTTTCGCCCTGGCCGTTCTGCTCTACGCCATATGCGAAGGCACGTTCAGCAGTTGGGCTGCCGTTTACGTGGGCGGCAATGCCCCGGCGGGCCATTGGGGCGCTCTCGCCCTATCCGCGTTTTGGGCCAGCATGACCGTGTTTCGCCTGCTCCTGGCCTTTGTTCCGCAACAGCGTTTGTCTCGCCGGGCGCAGTTGACCCTGTCCGCCCTCGCCATAGGGGTCGGGTTTGCGCTGGTCGGGCGCGTGCAGGGGGGCGCTGCCTTGGTCGTGGCCTTTGCGCTGAGCGGCGCCGCGTGCAGCATCTACTACCCTTATGTCATGGCGCTGGGGCTGGCAGCGTGGCCGCAACGCCAGGTCGGGCTCGCGGGCCTGCTGGTCGCCGCACTCATGACGGGCGAAGGCATAGGCTCCAGCGCGCCTGGGGCATTGCAGGCCTGGTTTTCGCTGTCCGACATTTATCTCGCCTCGGCGCTGTGGGCGCTGCCCCTGGCAGCGCTGGCCGCCTGGCTCACGCGGCTTGCAGGGCACCCCCCGGGAAAACCTGAGAACTCGCCATAGCTGACCGCCCAGCCCACCTCAGCCCTTATGCGCTTGCGCATCATCTCGTGCGCCATGATCAACTTACCGTGGGATCTGCAGCTACGGGAGTGCGTCCATGCCAGGCAAAAAAAAGCCCGGTTATGCACCGGGCTCTAAAATCCACCAAAGGAGGAGGATGGAGGAGACAACACTAAGACCTGTTTGGCAGGTGCGTTAGTGTTATTAGAATTTTCTAATATTTTTCTTATTTGTGCAAGCTTTTTCTGCAAAAAAATCCACCATGGGTCGTAATTACCAATAACAACCTGTTTTATAAGGTATTTACTGATAAACAACGGTCACGCCGGAATCGTCCAGCCAGGCACGCAAGGATTCCAGTAGCCGGTCCTGCAGGCTGACCTGCCAGTTCTGCCCCAGGCGAATCTGGCACTCCGCGGCGCCATTGTGGTACAGCAGAAGCACCGGACAGCCTGCCGCGGACCCTAGGCGATAAGGGTCGAGCATTTCCTTCAGCCTGCCGGCGTCGGCCTGCCCATTCAGCCTGATGCTCAGTTCCTTGGCGAAGCGGCAACGCGCTCCGGCCAGGTCGTACAACTGATCGCACGTGACACGCAGGCCCCCCGAGTAGTCGTCGCGGCTCACCTTGCCCTCGACGACCAGCAAGGCGTCTTCCTTGAGCCAGTCCCGGTATTGCTCGAATTGCTCGTTGAAAATCGCGACTTCCAGAGGCGCGCTGTCGTCATCCAGCTGCAAAATGGCCATTTTGCCGCGCCTGGTCATCTGCGTTCGCAACCCGGTGATGATGCCTGCCATGATTTGCACTTCGCGGGCCGGCTCCAGTTCGGCCAGCGGCTTCCTGGCGAATCGGCGCACCTCCGCGGCGTAGGAAGTGAACGGGTGGCCGGAGAGGTAATAACCGAGGGCGGACTTTTCGTGCAAGAGCTTTTCCACGTCGCTCCAGCCAGGAACATCGGCGAGCGGTTCTTCGTGCCCTGCCCCGGCTTCGCCGAACAGTCCGCCCTGGCCGCTGTCCTGCGCCGCCTTGGTGGCTAGTTCCAGCGCGGTGCCCACACTCGCAAGCAAGCGTGCGCGGTCATGCTCCAGACTGTCAAACGCCCCCGCCTTGACCAGCGCCTCAAGCACCCTGCGATTTATGGCTTTCTTGTCCACACGCCGCGCCAGATCGAACAGGCCGGTAAACGGGCCGTCAGCGGCGCGGGCAGCAACGATGGCTGCGATCGCCGCTTCGCCGGTTCCCTTGATGGCGCCCAGGCCATAGCGAACCTGCGCCGGCCCCACCGGCTCGAAGCGGTAACCGGAAAGGTTGATGTCCGGCGCCAGGATCTCGATGCGGTTGGCACGACAGTCCTCGAAGAACACCCGCACCTTGTCGGTGTCGGCCATTTCCGAGGAAAGCGTGGCAGCCATGAACTCGGCCGGGTAGTGCGCCTTGAGCCAGGCGGTCTGGTAGGCGACCAAAGCATAAGCGGCCGAATGCGATTTGTTGAAGCCATATTCGGCGAATTTCTCCATGAGGTCGAAAAGCCGCTCCGCCAGTTTGGCGTCGACACCACGACCCTGAGCCCCCTCCAGGAAAATCGCCCTTTGCTTGGCCATCTCCTCGGGCTTTTTCTTGCCCATCGCCCGGCGCAGCATGTCCGCACCCCCGAGGGTATAACCGGCCAATATCTGCGCGATCAGCATCACCTGTTCCTGGTAGACGATGATGCCGTAGGTGGACTTGAGCACCGGCTCAAGATCCGCATGAAAGTATTCCGGGGTCTGCCTTCCCTGCTTGCGCGCGATAAAGTCGTCCACCATGCCTGAACCGAGAGGACCAGGTCGATTCAAAGCCATGAGGGCGATGATGTCTTCGAAGCAGTCCGCTTTCAGGCGTCTCTCCAAATCCTTCGCGGAACGCGATTCCGACTGAAACACGCCAGTCGTGTTGCCCTCGGAGAAGAGGCGATAGACTGCGGGATCATCGAGCGCGAGATCTTCCAGGCGAAAATTTTCCATGCCCGCGTGGCGCCGCACGAAGCCGACCGCTTCGTTCAGGATGGTGAGGGTGCGCAACCCCAGGAAGTCAAACTTGACCAGACCGATCGCTTCGACGTCGTCCTTGTCAAACTGTGAGACGAAGGAATCAGAACCTTCCTGCCGGTACAACGGGCAAAAATCGGTCAGCCGCCCCGGGGCGATGAGTACCCCGCCCGCGTGCATGCCGACGTTGCGCGGCAGTTCCTCCAGCTTCTCCGCCAGGGTGAAGAGCTCTTTTACTTCCTCTTCACTCTCATAACGCTCCTTGAGTTGCGGCTCGATCTCCAGAGCCTTGCTCAGGGATACCGGCTTGACCCCTTCCATGGGCACGAGCTTCGACAGCTTGTCGCAATACGTATAGGGCATGTCCAAGACCCGCCCGACATCCCTGATCACCGACTTGGAGCCGAGCGTGCCGAAAGTCGCGATCTGCGAAACGGCATCGGTGCCGTAGCGTTCCTTGACGTAGTGGATGACGCGGTCACGCCCCTCCTGGCAGAAATCCACGTCGAAGTCAGGCATGGAAACCCGCTCCGGATTGAGAAAGCGCTCGAACAGGAGGTCATAGCGCAGCGGATCCAGATCGGTGATGCCCAGGCAATATGCCACCAGCGAACCGGCGCCGGAGCCGCGTCCCGGACCCACCGGCACCTGGTTGTTCTTTGCCCAATTGATAAAGTCGGCGACGATCAGAAAGTAGCCCGGAAACCCCATCTGGATGATGGTGCCCAACTCGAATTCCAGGCGCTCCTCGTACTCTGCGCGCTTGCTCTCGCGTAGCTGCGCATCGGGATGCAGATGCTCAAGACGGAGCCCCAGTCCTTCGTACGCCGCATCGCGGATGTGCTGGTCCAGCGTCCTTCCGCCGGGCGTGGGAAAGAGCGGCAGCTTGCTCTTGCCCAGCTCCAGCGTCAGATTGCAGCGCTTGGCGATTTCCACGCTGTTGGCGAGCGCTTCCGGCATGTCTGAGAAAAGCCCGGTCATCTCCGCGGCGCTCTTGAAATACTGCTCGGGCGTGTAGGCCCTGACGCGGCGCGCATCCCCCAGAAGCTGGCCCTCGGCGATGCACACGCGCGCCTCGTGGGCCTTGAAATCCTCGGGGCGCAGAAACTGGATGGGATGCGTCGCCACGCTGGGTATGCCCAGGTCCGCCCCCACTTGCAGCAGACCATCCATCAGCGCTTCGGTTTCGGGCCGCCCGAAGCGCTGCAGTTCGAGGTAATAGCCATCGGGGAAGATGCGCAGCCAGGCCTCTGCCTGGCTGCGCGCCTGGTCGATATTGTCGCTCAGGATCGATTGCGCGACATCGCCCTGAAAACCGCCGGACAGCGCCAGGATGCCGGAGGTACCCATCTCGGCAAGCCACTGCGCATCGATTTCCGCCCTGCCGCGCCGCATCCCCTCGCGGTACGCGCGCGTCAGAATTTCACACAGCCTGCGGTAGCCTTCGACATGGCGCACCAGCAGAAGGATGCGCGAAGGGCGATTGACATCCTTCGGGTTGGATACCCAGGCGTCGACGCCAAAAACCGGCTTGATTCCCTTGCCCCGCGCCGCGCGATAGAACTTCACCCAGGCGAAGACATTGCTGAGATCGCTCAGGCCCAGCGCAGGCATCCCCTCCGCCAGCGCCAGCGCTACCGCCTCGTCCACCCGTACCGTGCCGTCGGTGACCGAATACTCCGAGTGGAGGCGCAAGTGAACGAAGCTGGGTGTCATGGGGGTTTCCTTGCCGCAATTTTACCCCGCCTGCCATCGCCCGACCCTTCCAGCGCCTACACAACATTCACTTGCTGGTTTCGCCCTCGGGTGTCGCGGAAATGCGATGCAGGGACAAGTCCGCGCCGTTGAACTCTGCCTCCGCGTCCAGGCGTATCCCCACCCAGGCCTTCAGCGCGCCGTACACCGCCAAGCCGCCGGCAAACGCGATCACCACGCCGAGCAGGGTACCCAGCAGCTGGGAGATGAGACTCACGCCCCCCATCCCTCCTAGGGCTGTGCTGCCGAAGATGCCCGCGGCGATGCCCCCCCACACGCCGCACAATCCATGGAGCGGCCATACTCCCAGGACATCATCGATCTTCAGGCGGTTTTGCGTGAAGGTGAACATCCATACGAACAGCAAACCTGCTATGACCCCCGTCACCAGGGCGCCAATCGGGTGCATGACGTCCGAACCGGCGCAGATTGCGACCAGGCCGGCCAGCGGGCCGTTGTGCACAAAACCCGGGTCATTGCGTCCCGCCACGAGCGCCGCGAGCGTACCGCCCACGAGGGCCATGAGGGAATTGACTGCCACCAGACCGGAAATCTTGTCGATGGTCTGTGCCGACATGACATTGAAGCCGAACCAACCCACGATCAGTATCCAGGCTCCCAGCGCAAGGAACGGGATGCTGGAAGGCGGGTGTGCCGCCACCATTCCGTCCTTGCGATAGCGCCCCCGGCGCGGGCCCAGGAGAAGCACAGCAGCCAGCGCGATCCAGCCGCCTACGGCATGCACCACCACCGATCCGGCAAAATCGTGGAACGGGGCACCGAAGTGGCGCGTCAGCCAGTCCTGGATGCCAAAATGATCGTTCCAGGCGATACCCTCAAAAAAAGGGTAGACGAAACCCACCAGAACAAAAGTGGCCGCCAGTTGCGGCGTGAACTTCGCGCGCTCCGCAATGCCGCCTGAGACGATGGCCGGGATGGCCGCCGCGAACGTCAGCAGAAAAAAGAAGCGTACCAGCTCGTGCCCGGAATGATCCATGAGCGCGGCGGCACCATGATAGAAGCTGACCCCATAAGCCAGGGTGTAGCCGATGAAAAAGTAGGCAATGGTCGAAGCAGAGAAATCCGAGAGGATCTTCACCAAGGCATTGACCTGGTTTTTCTGCCGTACGGTTCCGAGCTCAAGAAAGGCGAAGCCGGCGTGCATCGCCAGCACCATGACTGCGCCCATGAGAATAAAGAAAACATCCGTGCCATTTTTTAGAACATCCATTGATCGCTCCTTGAAACGAGCCCCAGGAGAAGCAAATTTCATGCACGATTTTCGTGCATTAAAAATCAATGAGTTAGATAAAATGGCTGAGCAAGATGAACTATTTGAGTGCCTTTAACAGGATATTAAGCACTTATATGGTGCGGCACTCCGGGCTTGGCGCCCATTTTCGCGGCGTTGACAGTCAGGACTTGGGGAGATCCCGATTTTCTTCTTCTATGCGATCCAGTTCGCGATCCATCTCTTCGTTGGTCATCGGTCGATATGCTTCTTCGTCCACCGCGTCGGCGCGCGGTCGCGTCATGAAAGCCGCCACCAGAACGCCCACTTCGTATAGCAGCCAGAGTGGCACCGCAAGCATCGTCTGCGAGAGCATGTCGGGCGGGGTAAAGATCGCGCCAACGACGAAGCATCCGACGATGACGTAGGGACGGATCTCGCGCAGTTTCTGCACCGAGACCACTCCCATCTTGACCAGCACGATGACGACAATCGGCACCTCGAAAGTCGTGCCGAAGGCGAGGAAAAGCGTCAGCACGAAGCTCAGGTACTTGCCGATGTCGGTCATGACCGCCACGCCCGCGGGCGCGAAGCTGACAATGAAGTGGAATACCAGTGGCATGACCAGGAAGTAGGCGAAGCTCATGCCCAGGAAGAACAGCGCCACACTGGCCATGACGAGCGGCAAAGCGAGGCGCTTTTCGTGGCGATACAGACCGGGTGCGACAAAAGCCCAGATCTGGTAAAGCACGTAGGGCAGACTGATCAGAAAAGCCACCATGAGAGTGACTTTCACCGGCACGAGGAAAGGGGTCGTCACCTCCGTGGCGATCATCTGGCCGCCCTTGGGAAGGGCCACCAGCAGCGGCTTGGCCAGCATTTCGTAGATTTGCCGCGCCCAATGAAAGAGGCCAAGAAACACCACCACGACGGCGATGAGGGAGCGCAGGAGCCTGTCCCGCAGCTCGATGAGATGGGAAATAAACGTGTCCTGCAGAGAGTCTTCCGCGTCACTCATGGAGCGGCTGCGCGGGCTTGTTGGTCGTGAGTGGTTCAGCCGAGGGCGGGGAGCTCAAAGCATCGGAGGGGTGGCCTGGGGCATCGTGGCCCAATGCGTCAGCGACGGTCTTTTCTGCGTGGCCGACTTCCTCACGGATCACGTAATCTGTCTCGCGCGAATGTTCTTCAACATTCTTGCCCACGTCTTCAACGGATTCCTTGAACTGCTGCCCGGTCTTGCGCAATTCCTCCAGTTCCATCTCGCGGCTGATGTCCGCCTTGACCTGCGACACATAGCGATTGAAGCGCGCGAACAGATGACCGGCCGTGCGTGCCACCTTGGGCAGGCGCTCAGGCCCGATGACAACAAGAGCCACCACGGCTATGAGCACAAGTTCCGAGAAACCGATGTCGAACATGGGAGATGGGAAAGCGAGCGGAAATCCGGCTCAGGACTCCTGTTTGTCCTTGACCTCGGCGTCATACGTCTGCCCTGTCTTCCCTGCATCGGGAAGCTTGGCGTTCTCGTCTTTCATGGCTTCCTTGAAATTCTTCACCGCACCGCCTAGATCGGAGCCGATGTTCTTGAGCTTCTTGGTGCCAAAAATCAGCAAAACAATAATCAAAACGATGAGCCAATGCCAAATGCTGAAGCTTCCCATGATGCCCTACCTCCAATAAAGTCAACGGCTAGACGGCTCGCCGCCGCCATAGATATGCACGTGTATGTGCTGCACTTCCTGACCACCCTCCGGACCGGTACGAATCAGGGTACGAAAGCCGCGGGTCAATCCCTGCTCCCGGGCCAGCCTCGGCGCCAGCAGCAGGATGCGCCCCAGCAGCGCCTGGTGTTCCGCTCCGGCGGCCTCCAGGCTTTCCACATGGATTTTGGGAATCATCATGAAGTGCACCCGCGCCATGGGATGGATGTCATGGAAAGCGAGTATTTCATCGTCCTCGTACACCTTGCGGCAGGGCAACTCGCCCGCCACTATGCGGCAGAATATGCAGTCCTTCATGGCCGGTTCGCCTTTTCCGTAATACCTGAGACCCCCTCGCGACGAGCCAGTTCAGCCAACACCTGGTCGGGGTGCAGCCCTTCATGCGCGAGCAGCACCAAGGTATGAAACCACAAATCCGCGACTTCGTAGATGATTTTTTCCGCCTGCCCGTCCTTTGCCGCCATCACGGTTTCCGTAGCCTCCTCGCCGATTTTCTTGAGGATGGCGTCCAGCCCCTTGGCGTAGAGCCTTGCCACGTAAGACGCCGCAGGGTCGCCACCCTTTCGGGCTTCCAGGGTGGCCGCCAGCCGGGCCAGGATATCTGCGCTCATTTGTAGATGGTCCCGGGATCTTTGAGTATCGGCGCCACCGTCTTCCATTGCTCTCCCTCCAGGACGCGGAAAAAACAGGAGCGCCGCCCGGTATGGCAGGCGATGCCGCCGACCTGGTTCACCTTGAGCAGGATCACGTCAGCATCGCAATCCAGGCGGATTTCCCTCACTTCCTGGACATGGCCTGATTCCTCGCCCTTGCGCCAGAGCTTGTTGCGCGAGCGGGACCAGTAAACCCCACGACGGGTGGCGGCGGTTTCGGCCAGAGCGTCGCGATTCATCCACGCCACCATGAGAATCTCCCCAGTCTCCGCGTCCTGGGCAATGGCGGGCACAAGGCCTTGATCATTCCACTTCACCTCGGCAAGCCAGTTCACGCGCGGCTCCATGGGCAGACCTCCGTAACCCGAGAGAAACGCCTGCTCACAAGCGCACCTCCACACCTTGGCGGCGCATGTACTCCTTGGCCTCCCCGAGTGTGTATTCGCCAAAATGGAAAATGCTCGCCGCCAGGACGGCATCGGCATGGCCCACCTTGACACCATCTACCAGATGCTGGAGGTTGCCCACCCCGCCGCTGGCGATGATGGGGATATCGACCGCATCCGAAATGGCGCGCGTCAGCTCCAGATCAAAGCCGCTTTTGGTTCCATCTCGATCCATGGAGGTCAGGAGCAACTCCCCTGCCCCGAGCTGCTGCATCTTCGCGGCCCATTCCTGCGCATCGAGACCGGTAGGCTTGCGTCCTCCATGGGTGAACACTTCCCACCCCGAGCCCACCCGTTTGGCGTCTATGGCCACGACGATGCATTGGGAACCATAGCGGTCCGCGGCTTCTTGCACGAGTTGCGGGTTCACGACCGCTGCAGTGTTGATGGAAATCTTGTCCGCACCGGCGTTGAGCAGCCGCCGCACGTCCTCGACCTGGCGCACCCCGCCTCCCACGGTCAGGGGAATGAACACCTGCTCCGCCACCGCCTCGATGATATGCAAAATGATGTCGCGCTCATCGGAGCTGGCAGTGATGTCGAGAAAGGTCAGCTCATCCGCACCTTCCCGGTCATAGCGGCGAGCGATCTCCACCGGATCGCCGGCATCCTTGAGTTCGACGAAATTGACTCCCTTTACCACTCGCCCTGCCGTCACATCCAGGCAGGGAATGATGCGCTTGGCAAGCCCCATGTCAGGAACCGTACACCGCGCCGGCCATCGTGTCGGCGAGCCTCTGCGCCTCGCCAAAATCCAGCGTCCCCTGGTATATGGCGCGGCCGGTGATTGCACCCATGATGCCCTCATGGGCCACGGCGCAAAGATTCTTCACGTCTTCGAGATCGGTCAGGCCGCCGCTTGCGATGACCGGGATGGTGAGTGCCCTGGCAAGGCGGACTGTGGCTTCGATGTTGACGCCGCTGAGCATGCCGTCGCGACCAATGTCGGTGTAGATCACCGATTCGACGCCATAGTCCTCGAAGCGCTTGGCAAGATCGACGACATCATGGCCTGTGATTTTCGACCAGCCGTCAGTCGCCACCTTACCGTCCCTTGCATCAAGGCCGACGATGATATGACCGGGGAAAGCGTCGCAGGCTTCATGCAGAAATCCCGGGTTCTTCACCGCAGCGGTGCCGATGATGACGTAACGGATGCCGTCATCCAGATAGCGCTCAACTGTCGCCAAATCGCGAATGCCGCCCCCAAGTTGCACGGGAATGGCGTCACCCACAGCCTCGACGATGCCCTGGATCGCCTTCTCGTTCACCGGCTTGCCAGCAAAGGCACCATTGAGATCGACCAGATGCAGACGCCGCGCGCCCTGCTCCAGCCATTGGCGGGCCTGTTTGGCCGGATCCTCGGAATATATGGTGGCCGAATCCATTTCGCCCTGCTTCAGGCGCACGCAGTGGCCGTCTTTGAGATCAATGGCGGGAATGATAAGCATGGCAGTGCGACTGATTTATTAGGAACAGGAAAAGGCGGGGCTGCATGCGGCCTGCCCAGCGCAAGGTTGCCAGGTCACGAAATTGCTCAGGAGCCTCAGGCCCGCCTGCGCGCTCTTCTCGGGGTGAAACTGCACGGCGAAGATATTATCCGATGCGACGACGCAGGTGAATGGAAACGGGTAGTGGGAAAAACCGGCCACCACATCCGGCGCGAAAGGCTGAACAAAATAGCTGTGCACGAAATAAAAGCGGCTGCCATCCTCGATGCCTTCCCACAGCGGGTGGCTCACCACCTGATGCACCTCGTTCCAGCCCATGTGCGGAACCTTGAGACGGTTACCCGCCTCGTCCGTGAAATTGGCACGCGGAAACCGGACCACCTCGCCTGGTAAAATCCCGAGGCAGTTGGTGTCCCCTTCCTCGCTATGCTCGTAGAGCACCTGGAGTCCCATGCAGATTCCGAGGAAGGGCTTGCTGGCGGCGGCCTCGCGTATCACGTCGGCGAGCCCGCGCGCAGTGATCTCGCGCATGCAATCCGGTGCCGCGCCCTGCCCCGGAAACACCACGCGCTGCGCGTCCAGTATGGTTTGCGGATCGCTCGTCACGGCCACGGCAAGGGCCGGCGCAACGTATTCCAGGGCCTTCTGCACGGAGCGCAGGTTGCCCATGCCGTAATCGACCACGGCGACATCGACACCGCTCACAACGCCCCCTTGGTGGACGGGGTCTGGCCTGCCATACGCGGATCGAGTTCCACCGCCATGCGCAGGGCCCGCCCCAGGGCCTTGAACACCGTTTCCGCCTGATGGTGGGCATTGATGCCGCGCAGGTTGTCGATATGCAGAGTGACCGCGGCGTGGTTGACGAAGCCGCGAAAGAATTCCAAAAACAGATCCACGTCGAAGTCGCCGATGCGCGCACGCGTGTAATCGACGTGATATTCCAGACCAGGACGACCGGAAAGATCGAGCACCACGCGGGAAAGCGCCTCGTCCAGCGGCACATAGGCATGCCCGTAACGGCGTATGCCTTTCTTATCTCCCAGGGCCTGCGCAAAAGCCTGGCCGAAGGTGATGCCCGTGTCCTCCACCGTATGGTGCGCGTCAATATGGAGGTCGCCCTTGGCGCTGATCTCCAGATCGATGAGCCCATGGCGGGCAACCTGGTCGAGCATGTGGTCGAGGAAGGGCACCCCCGTATCCAAGTGTGCCACGCCGGAGCCGTCCAGATTGATGGCCACCGTGATTTGCGTTTCCAGAGTGCTGCGGGAGACCTGTGCGCTGCGCATAGTTATACCTTGATCTTCGGGCATTCTAGCCGAGCGCGCGACCGGGGGCCAGAATATCCCTGAGCGCAGCAAGCAGTGCCGCACACTGCGCCTCCGTCCCGACGGTAATGCGCAGAAAGTCGGCAATGCGCGCCGGCGCCCGAAAATGACGCACGAGGACGTGCCTTTCCCTGAGGCGCGCGGCAAGCGTTTCCCCGCGTGCGCGCGGATGACGGGCAAAGACAAAATTCGCCGCTGAAGGCAGGACTTCGAAGCCAAGCGCCTGCAGGCCTACCACCAGACCCTCACGGCTGGCAATGATCTTGTGTCTCGTCGCGTCGAACCAGGCCCGATCCTGCATTGCGGCGATCCCCCCGGACAGCGCCAGACGATCAAGCGGATAGGAATTGAAGCTGTCCTTGACCCGCACCAGGCCGGCAATGAGGTCCGCGTTTCCCAAGGCGTAGCCGACCCGCAGGCCCGCCAGGGCGCGCGACTTCGACAGCGTATGTATCACCAGCAACTGTGGGTAGCGCTGGATGAGCGGCACCGCCGAGGTGCCGCCAAAATCGATGTACGCCTCGTCCACCACCAGCACGGAATCGCCGTTGGCCTGCAGCAAACGCTCGACTTCGCCCAGCGCCAGAAGACGGCCAGTCGGAGCATTGGGGTTGGGGAAGATGATCCCGCCGTTGGGGCGGAAATAATCCTCCACCCGGATCTCAAAGCTTTCCGTCAGCGGGACTTCCTCGAAAGCGATGCCATACAGGCGCGCATAAACGGGATAGAAGCTGTAGCTGATGTCGGGGAAAAGAATCGGCGCTTCATGCTTGAGCAGCGCCAGGAAGGCATGGGCCAGAACTTCGTCCGAGCCGTTGCCGACAAACACCTGCGCCGGATCTAGGTCATGGCAAGCGGCAATACTCTCCCGCAGGGCCGTTGCCTGCGGATCCGGATATAGGCGCAGTGTCTCGTTCGTTCCACTGCGTATGGCTTCGATCACCTGCGGGCTGGGGCCGTAGGGATTTTCGTTGGTGTTGAGCTTGACCAGATCAGCAAGCTTGGGCTGTTCGCCAGGCACGTAGGGAGTCAGGCTGCGCACCACGGCGCTCCAATAGCGGCTCACTGGATGACTCAGCGATGAATGCGGAATTCCGCGGATTTGGCGTGGGCCTGCAGCCCCTCCCCGTAAGCCAGCGTGGCCGCAATGCGCCCCAGGGTCTGCGCGCCTTGGGCCGACGCCATGATGAGGCTGGAGCGCTTCTGGAAATCATAAACGCCCAGCGGGGAGGAGAAACGCGCCGTACGCGAGGTCGGCAACACATGGTTGGGCCCGGCGCAGTAATCACCCAGTGCTTCGCAGGTGTTGCGCCCCAGAAAAATGGCGCCCGCGTGGCGGATCTTCTTGGCCAGGGCCAGGGGATCCTCGACCGACAATTCAAGGTGCTCAGGGGCCGCCTGGTTGGCAACCGCTGCCGCCTCATCGAGATCGCGCGTTTTGATGAGGGCGCCACGCTCCCGCAAGGAGGTAGCAATGACCTCACTGCGCGGCATTTGCGCCAAAAGGCGGCGGATGGAGGACGCTACCGCATCGAGGAAGCCGCCATCGGGCGACAACAGCAGGGCCTGGGCCAGTTCATCGTGCTCAGCCTGCGAAAAGAGGTCCATGGCGATCCAGTCGGGATCGGTCTTGCCATCGCAAATCACCAGAATCTCGGAAGGGCCGGCAATCATGTCAATGCCGACCACACCGAATACCCTGCGCTTGGCCGCCGCCACATAGGCGTTGCCGGGACCGACGATCTTGTCTACCTGGGGAATGGCCTGCGTCCCGTAGGCCAGTGCAGCGACCGCCTGCGCACCGCCGATGGTAAAGACCCGGTCCACGCCGGCAATGGCGGCCGCGGCCAGCACCAGGTCGTTCTGTTCGCCCCGTGGCGTGGGTACCACCATGATGAGTTCAGCCACCCCCGCGACCTTGGCGGGCACCGCATTCATGAGCACTGAGGAGGGGTAAGCCGCCTTGCCCCCAGGCACATACAACCCCACCCGATCCAGAGGCGTGATCTGCTGCCCCAGCAGGGTACCATCCTCCTCCACATAACTCCAGGAAGCCTGCAATTGCCGCTCGTGGTAACGCTGGATGCGTTCAGCGGCAAGTTCAAGAGCCGCACGACGCTCCTTGTCCAGACCCGCAAGGGCACTCGCCAGGCGCGCCGGCGTAAGCTCCAGCTGATGCATGGAAGCCGCCTGCAGGCCGTCGAATCTGTTCGTGTAGTCCAGGACGGCGGCATCACCGCGCTTACGGACGTCCTGCAAGATCGCCGCGACGGTATCTTCAATGGCGGCATCCTGGGCGTCATCGAACTGCAGCAGCTTGGCGAACCTGGGCTGGAAATCCGGCTGGGAGGTGTCTAGTCTCTGGAGGGAAAAATCTGCTGCCATGATCGAAGTCGGCTCAAAGCGACATTATACGTGCCGTGGAAAAGGCCCGGCTGCGGTATTTGACTTCTCGCATCATCGCCGCCTGCCGCAATTAGACAAAGTCCAAACTCTAGATTACCATTAAATTACTTGGACTCAGCACTTCCGAAAATGCGATATAGTCGCGACAACATGGCCGGGCTTTTGCGCAGCCACGATATCAATCCGACCCACCAGCGCATCGAAATTGCCTACGCGCTCTTTTCCCGTATGGAGCATCTGTCCGCCGACCAGGTCATGACCCAGGTTAATGTGCACCACAGCGAGACGTCGAAAGCCACGGTCTACAACACCCTCAACCTGTTTTTGCAGAAGGGATTGATCAGAGAAGTGATCGTCGACCCCAACAAGGTTTTCTACGACCCCAACACGCGGCCCCATCACCATCTTTATGACGTGGAAAGCGGTCGCCTCACGGACATTGACGCAGAAGAGATCCATATCAATGGCTTGCCCCCGCTGCCTGAGGGCATGACCATGGAGGGCATCGACCTCATTGTGCGCATTCGCAAGGCCGCCTGAGCAAGACCAGCGATCAGAGGCCTTCCCGATAGGCCGCGTTGAGAGTGCGCAGCAGTTCGCGGAACGGTATGTCGCGCTCAAAACGGACAAACAGCGGCATGTAGGACAAATCCTCGCCCTGGCCGAAGCCTTTCAGCATGCCCTGCCGCGCTTCCTCGAACAACTGGCGCAGCTGTGCGTCGAGGTGGTCCAGAAAGGGCACATAGCGCTCCATTTCCTCCGGATCGTCCTCAATGCAGGCGCGCAACTCGTCCACCTCATAGACAGCTTGGTGGAGGAGATCCAGGAAGGCATCGTAATCCTGCGGTTTTTGCATAGCCATCATCTAGTCCCAAAAAACAAAACAGGGGCAGCGCCCCTGTCGCAACACCCGATCTCGGCGGGATTACTTCTTGCCGGCAATCGCCTCCAGCTTCGGCGCCTTTATCACCTGTCCGTCCAGCCCCGCCTCTTTGGCGCTGCCGCCATAGGCAACCGTCATGAGCTGACTGTAATACAGCACGGGGATGTGAAATTTGGTGCCATATTTCTTGTTGATCTGGCCCTGGTAGATCTCCACGTTGGCCTGGCAAAGCGGGCATGGGGTGACGATCATCTCCGCGCCATGATCATAGGCCGACTCGACGATGTCCTTGATCTGCGCCTGCGCCTTGTCGGGCTCTGAAAACGCCAGCGCCCCACCGCAGCAGGTGACCTTCTGGTCGTAAGGCACCGCCTCACCGCCCACCGTTTCGATCAGCTTGTCCAGATACATGGGATTCTCGAAATTTTCCCCTGTAATGCCGAACGGACGGTTCGTCTGGCAACCCACGTAGCCGGCAAACTTGAGCCCCTGGAGGGGATTTTTCACCGGCGCCGAGAGCGCATCCCAACCCAGATCCTCAATGAGAACTTCCACCATATGCCGCACTTCGGGGATGGCCTTGATGTTCAGCCCGGCCTCCTTGAGGGCCTCCTGGGTGTCCTGCAGCAGAACGCTGGAATGTTCCAGGCGCTCCTTCGACTCGCGCGCGCCAAGCCAGCATGCAGCGCAGGTCGCAACGATGTCCTGGCCGGGAAGATGCTTCTCCGCCAGGGCAAAATTACGTGCGTTCAGCACGTGGCGCGGCAATTCCCCGCCCTCCGCATAACCTATCGATGCGCTGCAGCAATTCCAGTCGGGAATTTCGGTGATTTTCACATCCAGCGTCTTGCACATCGCATTCACCGAAGTGAGATAGTTGGACGCTGATGCGCCTTTTTGCGAGGAGCAGCCGGGATAGAACGCGTATTCCTTTTTCGCCATATCAGTTCTCCTTACGCAGCGGCCTTGAGGGCCTTGCGTTTTTCTTCCAGTTCCCTGGCCTTCTTGAGCATGGCGTGAATGCCGTTCTGGTCCTTGCATTTGTGGCCGCCGAACAACTCGAACGGATTGAGGCGCTTGGCTTTGAGCAGACCCAGGGCGACATCCTTCATCGCCATGCCATTCTTGATGCCCTGGCTGAAGCCATCCTTGAAATAAAGGCCCATGGAAAGCTTGAGTTCATTGACCCGTCCGGTATGCACGCAGTTGTTCCAAAAGAGCTTGGCGAAATGCCGGGTGGGCTGCATCTTGGGCGCCACGCCCAGGCGATGGGCATAATTGGCCAGGCCATGCATGATGTGGGTGATCGGCAGCTTGCGCGGACAACGCACAATGCAGTTGTAGCAGGACGTACACATCCACATGGAGGGGCTGGTCAGCACCTCTTCCCGCTTGCCCGCCCGGATCATCATGAAGATCTCCTGCGGGGGATGCTCCCAGCCGGGGTGGAAATTGGTCGGACAGGATCCCGAGCACACGCCACATTGCATGCACATCTTGACCCATTCGCCCATTTCCACCTGCTCTTCAACTTCTTTCAGGAAGCTGTTCTTGTACTTGGTCGCCATTTGCGCGTTGGCACTCATTGCGCTCTCCTCGCCTAGAAGCTCTTGAACGGGCTCATGCCCATTTCCACAATCCGGTCGGCATACTGGTTGATCATCGCCGGCACGTGTTCGATGTCGGTAATCGCCACCTCCAGATCCCGCACGCGATCGGTTTCAAGGTTGAGGTTCTTCAGCGTGTCATCAATCTTTGACAAGCGGTAGCGGCCGAGTTCGGATCCCTTGACGAAGTGGCACTGATAATTCTCGCCATGCTTGCAACCCATGAGCATGACCCCGTCATAGCCGGCATTGAGGGCGTCCGTAATCCAGATGGTGTTGACCGACCCCAGGCAGCGTACCGGGATGATGCGGACGAATGCGCTGTATTCGTTGTGCTTCATGCCCGCCATGTCTAGCGCCGGGTAGGCGTCGTTTTCGCAGGCCAGGATAAGGATGCGGGGCTTTTCCGAGAACTCATCGGGAATATCCACTGCCTTGATCTGGGAACCAACGGTGTCCACCGAATAGTTCTCGAATGAGATCACGCGCACGGGGCAGGCGCCCATGCAAGTGCCGCAACGGCGGCAACGCGACTCGTTGAACATCGGGAAGCGCTTTTCATCCTCGTCGATGGCGCCGAAGGGGCACTCCACGGTGCATCGCTTGCACTGCGTGCAGCCCTCCAGACGGACCTTCGGAAAGGACAAGTCGCCTGAGCGAGGATGTGCAGCCCGCCCCAGATGGGCATTTTCGATTGCCTGGATGGCCTTCAGGGTCGCCCCGGTGGCGTCCTCCCGTGCCTGGGCCAGGTCCATGGGCCGACGCACGGGGCCCACGGTATAAATGCCGGTGCGGCGCGTCTCATACGGGAAGCATATGAAGTGCGAATCGGTGAAACCCCACTTCAGCTGCGGGACATCTGGACCCTGCCGGTACTGCAGGTTGAGGATGGAAATGGGTTTGGCTTCCACTTCTGCCGCCCCGCCCTCCTCCTGCCCTTCCGCCTGAGGCTTGCTCTGGGCCTCGATATTGACTCCGGAATTTGGCACCTGCCCGGTAGCGAGCACGACCAGGTCGACCTCCAACTTCGCTTCCTTGTCGTCCAGGATCAGGTCGTGGAAATTTACCGTGAGTGTGTCGCCCGCCGGACTGACCGAGGCAACCTTGCCCTTGGAGAAGACCACCCCCTTCTCCTGCGCGCTGCGATAGAAGTCCTCGCCGTTTCCAGGCGTGCGCAGATCCGTGAAGAGGATGGTTGTATCGATCTCGGGGTTGTTGTCCTTGAAGTACATGGCCTGCTTGATGCTCGCGTTGCAGCAGTAACCGGAACAATAGGAAAGATGCTGGCCGCTCGCATCGCGCTGGCCCGCGCACTGGACAAAGGCCACCGACCTTACCGGCCGGCCATTCGACGGTTTGAGCATGGGGCCGCCGTTGGCAGCGCGCGCCAAGGCTTCCAGGCCTGCCTGATCGACGACATCGGCAGACTTGCCGTATCCCAGCTCGGGAAGTTTGTTGGCATCATAGGGCTCAGCGCCGGTGGCCTGGATGATGGCGCCGATATCCTCGGAGGCGACCGATCCCGATTCCGTGGCGATCTGCACTTCGAATCGACCCGGCGCGCCATCTGTCTTGGCGACGGTGGCATTGAGATAGACCTTGATATTGGGGTCGGCCTGTACCTGCGCAACCAGATCCGTCACGCCGGTATCGGCTGGAGCCTTGAAAGGCTCATGTACCGGGATGCGCTTCCACAGCTTGGCCGCCCACCCGCCCAGATGTCCGCTTTTCTCCACCAGGACAACCGGGTAGCCAGTGCGCGAAGCTTCCAGAGCAGCAGTCATGCCCGACACGCCGCCGCCCACGACGAGCAAGGCGCGGCTACTGCCGGTATTGGGGTTGCCTGCCGGAGCCGACATCGCCTTGATCTCGGCACAGCCCATGCGGATGTAGTCCTCCGCCATCTCCTGCGTGGTTTCGCGCGCCTCTTCGGTGTCGGGGCGGATCCAGATGACGCCCTCGCGCAGGTTGGCCCGCGCCACTGCATTCTGGGGGAAGTAAAACGCTTCCGTTTTGGCGCGCCGCGAGCAGGCGCCAATCATGATGTGGGTAACGCCCTCGCTGGCGACGTCGTTCTTGATCAGACCGATGCCTTCAGCCGAACAGAGAAAATCATGGGACCGGGCAAGCTGGACCTTGCCTTCCTTCTGCGCCACGTTCACCAGGGCATCGGTGTCGAGCCGGTCGCCCAGCCCGCACCCCTTGCAAATATATGCTGCAACTTTCTTTTCCGCCGACATGGCTCAGACCTCCGCGCGCGCGACTTTGTTGACCACCTGAACCGCACGCAATGCCGCCGCCGTAGCGGACTGCACGGAGCGATTCACATCCAGGGCGTTGGTTGCGCACCCCGCGCCGAAAATGCCTCCATTGGACGGATCCGCCTCGATAAATCCGCTCGAATCCGCCACCACGGACGCCGGTATGTTCACGCCCTTCACCGAAGGCTCCATACCCACCGCCAGCACCACCAGGTCATGCTCGTTGGCGTAACGGTGATAGCCCTCGGTATCGACACCATGGCATATCGGATTGCCGTTGGCCTCATTCAAGGAAATGCGCGCGACCTTGGATTTGGTGAAAGTCACACTGCTGTCAGCCTTGACCTTCTGGTAAAAATCCTCGAAGCGGTCGATGGCCCTGATGTCGATGTAGTAGATGGTGGACTTGCCGTCTTCGGGAAAACGCTCCCGCACGTAATGTGTCTGCTT
>JAJXXS010000252.1 GCA_021780975.1 Pseudomonadota bacterium | reverse complement strand
TCGGAGAGATATTTTCTTGCCTTGGCGTCGGCCAGGTTCAGGCGGTTTTCATTGATGAGCATGGTCTGTTGCCGCGTCCATGCGGTCCAGGCTTCCTTGGAGACGTTCTCGAAAATGCGCTTTCCCAACTCCCCGGGAACCGGGGGAAAGGCCAGGCCTTCGGCCTCGCGGCCAAGTTTCACGCAGTGCACCATGCGGGTCATCGTTCACTCCTGAACAGATAAGGAAAATCAATTTCCGGGAATTTAACCTCAAGCTTCGCTGCGGGCAAAATTTTCAGGCTTGGTCCTTCTCGATGCGGCGGGCGAATACGCGCATCTCCTTGGCTGCCTGGATGTCGCCTTTGGCCTCCGCGTGGCCTATGCCTGCGCGGTAGGCTGCCAGAGCGGCTTGCTTGTCGCCGGCCTCGGCAAGGGCACGGCCCAGCAGCTTCCAGGCGGCGGAATAACCCGCGTCCAGTTCGACCGCGCGGCGCAGGTGTGTGGCGGCCTCGGCGGGCTGCTGCAGCTTGAGGTATTCGCTGCCCAGGCCAAAGCGCAGCAAGGCCGAGTCGCGTCCTGCCGCGAGCATCTTCTCCAGGTTGGCGATGAGCGGGCTCATGATCAGCTTCTCCAGAAGGCAGGGGTGAACAATACCAGCAAAGTCATGAGTTCCAGCCGGCCCAACAGCATCGCCGCGGTGCATACCCAGGTCTGAAAATCCGTCAGCGAGGCATAGGTGGTGGCCGGTCCGACCTTGGCGAGGCCGGGTCCGGCATTGTTGAGGCATGCGATCACCGCCGATACGGAGGACAGGAAATCCAGCCCGCTGGCGGTCAACAGCAGCGTCGTGATGAGGGCGCTGGCGAGATAGAGGGACAGGTACGCCAGGACCGCATAGATAATGGTGTTGGGCACGACCTGCCCCTGCACCTTGACCGGCAGGATGGCATGGGGATGCAATAGCCGCGCCAGTTCGCGCGCCCCTTGCTTGAAAAGAAGCATGGCGCGGATCATCTTGATGCCGCCGCCGGTGGACCCGGAACTGGAGGCGAAACAGGACAGCAGCAGCATCCACAGAGGGGCGAAGACGGGCCACTGGTCGTAGTCGGTATCCGCGTATCCGGTGCTGGTAGCCAGCGAAATGGTGTTGAAGCTGCCATAGCGCAGCGCCTGCCAGAAATCCCCATAGGTGCCCTTGAGCCAGAGAAACAGGGCGACGCCCAGGCAGCTCCCGAGGGTCACGAGCAGAAAGGCTTGCGCTTCCGAGTCCAGGCGGTAGGGGTGGAGGCTGAGATTGCGGAAGGCGAGAAAATGCGTGGAGAAATTGATGCCGGCGATGAGCATGAAGGTGTCGGCGACGATTTCGATGGGAAGTGAATTGAAATAACCGAAACTCGCATCGTGAGAGGAGAAGCCGCCCAGACCCATGGTGGAGAAGCCATGGATGACGGCGTCTTGCGCGCTCATCCCCGCCACCCAGTAGGCCAGCATGCAGAGCAGGGTGAAGAACGCGTAGACCAGCCACAGGCCTTTCGCCGTCTGGGCGATGCGTGGTGTGAGCTGGCTGTTCTTCATCGGGCCGGGAGTTTCGGCGCGGAACATCTGACGCCCGCCGATGCCCAGCAAGGGCAAGATTGCCACGGCCAGCACGATCAGTCCCATGCCGCCCACCCACACAAGTTCGCCGCGCCATAGATTGAGCGCGAAAGGCAGCCGGTCGAGCCCACTCAGCACGGTCGCCCCCGTGGTGGTCAGCCCCGAGGCGCTTTCGAAGTAGGCATCGGTAAAGCCAAGCTGCGGCAGATAGAGCATCAGGGGAATGGTGGCGAAGGCAGGGAGGCCGGCCCAGACCAGAGACACCAGCAGAAAGCCGTCGCGCACCCGCAGCTCGCGCCTGCGGTGACGGGTTGCGAGCCAGAGCAGTGCCCCGGTGCAAAAGGTTGCGAGAAAGCCGTCGCGGAACGCGGCGATGGCGGGTTCGTGGTCGAAAACCGCGACCAGTAGAGGCAGCAGCATGGCGAAGGAAAATACCAGCACCACCAAAGCGAAAACGTGGAGGATGGGCGCAATGCGGTTCATGGCCGTTGGCAGCCGTCAGGGCGCAGGCGTAGGCCCGCGGGGCGGGAGGACGCCCGAGGCCGCACGCTGAGGATGCTTCGTGGCAAGCGGGATGGGCTCAAAAAAACCCGATCCCGACCTGGAACAGGCGCTCCACCTGGGGAATGATGCGCTTGTTGAGCACGAAGAGGATGACATGGTCGCCGCTTTCGATGACGGTGTCGTGGTGCGCAATGAATACCTCGCTGCCGCGGATGATGGCGCCGATGGTGGCTTCCTCTGGCAGGGCGATTTCCGCGATGCGGCGACCCACGATGCGGGAATTATTGCGGTCGCCATGTGCGACGGCCTCGATGGCCTCGGCGGCGCCACGCCGCAGCGAGTGCACCACCGCCACATCGCCGCGCCGCAGGCGCGAGAGGATGGGGCCCACCGTCGCCTGGGCGGGGGATATGGCGATGTCGATTTTCCCTCCGTGCAGGAGTTCGACGTAGGAGGCGCGGTTGATCAGCGCGATGACGCGCTTGGCTCCCATCCGCTTGGCGAGCAGGGCCGCCATGATGTTGTCCTCGTCATCATTGGTGAGGGCGCAGAAAACATCCATCTCGTGCACGTTTTCCTGCTCGAGCAGGTCTTCGTCGGTGGCATCCCCCACCAAGGCGAGGGTCTGCGTAAGCTCTTCCGCCAGACGCGTGCTATTGCCCTTGTTGTGGTCGATGAGCTTGACCTGGTAATGCCGTTCGAGCTGTTTCGCCAGGGCGCGGCCAATGTTGCCGCCGCCGGCGATCATCACCCGCTTTACCGGCGCCTCCACCTGCCGCATCTGACTCAGCATGGGGGCTATGTCCTGGCTCCGCGCGAGAAAAAACACTTCGTCATCCAGTTCTATGACGGTGTTGCCATATGGCGCAAGACCGCGGTTTTTGCGATAGACCGCCACGACGCGGCAATCCAGCTCCGGCATGCGGCTTTTGATGCTGCGCAGTTCGTGCCCGACCAGGGCGCCGCCGCGGGTGGCACGCACCGCCACCAGGCGTACGCGGCCATCGGCGAAATCCACCACCTGCAGCGCTTCCGGGTGTTCCACCAGGTGCGCCAGATAGACGGTGATTTCGCGTTCCGGGCTGATGGTGTGATCGACGCCAAAGTGTTCCTTGGCGAGCTCCCTGAACGCTCCGCTCTCGGCGCCGAGATAGTCTGCGGCGCGGATGCGCGCTACCCGCAGCGGGACGTTGAACATGTCTGCCGCGAGCTTGCATGCCACGAGGTTGGTCTCATCGCTGCGCGTCACGGCGACCAGCATGTCGGCGTCTTCCGCACCGGCTTGGCGCAGCACCGAGGGCAGCGACGCCTGCCCGCGCACCGTGCGGATGTCCATCTTCTCTTGCAGCGTGGCGAGGCGGTCGCCATCGACGTCAACCAGGGTGAGATTATGGTTCTCAGCCAGCAGGCTTGCTGCCAGCGTACCCCCGACCTGGCCGGCGCCGAGGATGAGGATGTTCACAGCTCTTCGTCGAGGCGGCGGCCGGGGCGGATGTTGAGCTGCTTGAGCTTGCGGTAGAGGTGGGTGCGCTCCAGCCCGGCCCGTTCCGCCACCTTGGTCATGCTGCCGCCTTCTCTTTGTATGTGGTATTCGAAGTACTGGCGTTCAAAGGCGTCTCGCGCTTCGCGCAGAGGCTGATCCAGGGGCACTCCGGCGGTGCGGGGTGGCTGGCTTTGTGCCTTGATGGGCCCGAGTACGCGGGCCACTTCCTCCTGGTCCATTTCGGAGCCCGCCGCGGTGATGGCAAGGGTGCGCACCACGCTGTTGAGCTGCGGCAGGTTGCCGGGCCAATCGAAGTTGCGCAACTGGTTGAGCGCCGCCACGGTGAAGCGTCGTGGGCTGCACTGGTGCCCTTCCACCATCTGCGCGAGCATGAAATTGGCGATGTCGGGAATGTCCTCGCGGTGTTCGCGCAGGGAGGGAAGGCGCAGGCGCACGGTGGAAAGGCGGTAGTACACGCGGCTGTCCAGTTCGCCGGAGGTGATGAGTGCCTCGGGGTTGCCGCTGCAGGCAGTGATGAGGCGGGCGTTTTTTGCCAGCAGCTTGTCGATGATGAGGTCCAGTCCCTTCTGTTCCAGGCGCGCGAGGTCCGCCAGCTCGGGCAGGAACAAGGTGCCGTTCTGCACCCTCTCCAGGTAGTCCAGCGGAGAGGAGGCCAGCAGGGCGCGGTTGTCGATTTCCACCCAGGGAGTGTTGGGCTGGTGCAGGTGGCGCGCGCACAGATCGAAGCCGCTGCCCGCCTCGCCGACAAAAAGCACTGGTGTGGCGTGGGCGGCGATGGCGGACAGGCGCTTCTTGAGATCCTGGATCAGCGGACTTTTGCCCAGAGCCGAAAGATCCATCACCGGCACCTGGCGCGGCCCCTCGCTCTTTTTCAGGTGCTTTTGCACTGCGGCGAGAAGTTTCGCAAGAGCAACTGGCTTCTCCAGGAAGTCCACCGCTCCCAGGCGCGTGGCTTCTATCGCGGTGTCTATGGTGGCATGGCCCGACATCATCACCACCGGCATGGTGAGCTGCCCGGTCGCTGTCCACTCCTTGAGCAGGGTGACGCCGTCGGTATCGGGCATCCATATGTCAAGCAGCACGAGATCGGGGCGCGTGTGCTGACGGAAGGCGCGCGCCGCCTGGGCGTTTTCCGCCAGGTGCACGTCATAACCCTCCTCCGCGAGAATTTCGGACAGCAGTTCGCGGATGCCGACTTCGTCATCCACCACCAGGATATGGCCGCTCATGAGACCTCTCTTTCATACAGGGGCAGAGTGATGGTTACGCGTGCCCCGCGCGGCTGCAGATTCTCCACACTGATATTGCCGTGATGTTCCTCGACGATCTTCTGCACGACGGCGAGCCCCAGGCCCGTACCTTTGGTCTTGCTGGTGGCGTATGGCTCGAACAGTCGTTGCATGAGGTGTTCAGGGAATCCGGGTCCGTTGTCTGTGACCGCCAGCTTTGCCATCTCCGCCGCCCTTTCGGTGCTGACCGTGACGTGGGGAGACGCTTCCCCCTGCAAGGCGTCCTGCGCATTTTGCAACAGATTATGCAGAACTTGGCGCAGCAGGGCCGAATCACCTGCCACTGGCGGCATGTCGGTAGCGAGCGCCACTTCCAGGCCGAGTGCCTTGCGGTCGTACAAGCCGAGCACTTCGCGTACCAGGGCGTTCAGATCCATGGCGCCGATGCGCGCGCTGGGCATGCGCGCGTAGCTGGCGAAAGCGTCCACCATGCCTTTCATGGCGGCCACCTGGTTGACGATGGTTTGCGTGGAACGGTCGAGGAATTCGGCGTCGCCATCGGCCACCTTGCCCGTCAGCTTGCGCGCCAGCCGCTCCGCGGCGAGTTGTATCGGGGTCAGGGGATTCTTGATCTCGTGCGCCAGGCGTCGTGCCACCTCGCTCCATGCGGCGTCGCGTTCGGCGCGGATGAGCTTGGTGACGTTGTCGAACACCAGCGTGTAGCCTTCCTCCATGCCGGCGGGGAGGCGGCTGCCGCGCACCAGCAGCTTGAGCGCACTGCCGGGCGCAGCATAATCGAGTTGCTCCTGCCAGCTCGTGTCGCCGGCGGTGAAATGCTCATGCGCACGCGCGCCAAACTGGGCGAGGGCGCTCTCACCCTCGCCCCATTGAGAAAGCGGCTTGCCGAGCAGGTTGGCGGCGTCGGCGCCGAGGATGCGCGCCGCCGCCTCGTTGACGGTGCGCACCACCAAGGCGCCATCCAGGGCGACGACGCCCGAGGAGAGGTGGCCAAGCACGTTTTCCAGATAGGCCTTGGCCTGCTCGGTCTGCTGCTGATTGTGCTCGGCCTGCTGCTTCGCTTCGCTCAATTGCCGCGTCATGCGGTTGAAGGACTTGATCAGCGCGCCCAGTTCGTCGCGGCTGGAAACCGGCTGCATCTGCGAGAAGTCTCCCTGCGCCACCGCACGG